>JAGLEA010000221.1 GCA_023145315.1 Psychrilyobacter sp. | reverse complement strand
TGGATCTGGTATCCCAACTATTTCTAACATATTTATCGCTTTTTTACGTGCTTCTTTTTTAGTTACATTTTGATGTTTTCTTATAGCTTCTATAATTTGATTTCCCACTGTATATACAGGGTTTAACGATGTCATAGGATCTTGAAATATCATAGCTATCTCATTTCCTCTAATTGCCATCATATCTTTTTTATTTTTTTCCAATAAGTTTTCACCTTTAAAAAAGATTTCACCACTTTTAACTTTACCTGGATTTTGAAGTAGTCTCATTATAGACATAGAGGTAATACTCTTTCCAGATCCAGATTCTCCTACTATTCCTAAAGCCTCACCTTTATTTAAACCAAAACTTACACCTCTTACAGCTTGTACTTCCCCTAAATGGGTAAAAAATGAAGTTTTAACGTCTTTTAATTCAATAAGTTTTTCCATAGTCTTTACCCTCCTATTTTCTTAGTCTTGGATCTAACGCATCTCTAAGTCCATCTCCTAAAAAGTTAAATGCCAACATTGTTATACTAATTGCTGCTGCTGGAAATAATAACTGATATGGATATGTTCTAATTCCTGCTAATGCATCACTTGCTAGCGTACCCCAAGAAGCTTGAGGAGCACTCACTCCTAAACCAATGAAACTTAAAAATGATTCTGTAAATATAGCACTCGGTATCATCATAGTTAGTGATACGATGATCGGTCCCATTGAATTTGGTATAATATGTCTAGTTAATATTCTCATATTACTAGCTCCTATTGTTTTAGCTGCCATTACATACTCTTGATGTTTTATTGTTAGTGTTTGTCCTCTTACTATTCTAGCCATTCCTACCCAATATGTAAGTCCCATGGCTATTATTATAGTTTTTAAACCTGGTGATATTATAACCATAAGTAATATTACATATAACAATAACGGTATTGTACTAATTATATCCATAAATCTCATCATTATAGCATCTACTTTACCACCTAGATATCCAGACATTCCACCATAAAATATTCCTATAAAGAAATTTACAAGTGTTGCTGCTACTGCTACTATAAGTGAGATTCTAGCACCATAGATTACTCTAATAAGTAAGTCTCTACCATGAGTGTCCGTTCCAAATTTATAAGTTTTATTAAATACTCTCTTGTAAATCCCTATTTCCTTTCCATCTTCTACAATTTTAAATTTTTGTATCCCTGGATTCTTTTTTGATTTCTTAGCATTACTATAGTCTAATACTATTTTTTTACCATCCACTTCATAGATTCTTTGAGCTTTTACCATATCATTTTTAATAGGTTTTATAGAATCGATCAACTCACCATCTTTTGTTACAGAAAGTATCTTATACTCTGGATGTACATATATGTAGTTATCCTTATCTATTTCATATATATTAAATCTTGGTGCTATATTTCCAAATTTTAACTCTTGATCTTCATAACTAAATTGTGAAAACATTGGTCCAAATATTGCAACTATAAATAACAATATTATTACTACTAAACCAAACATTGAAAGTTTATTTTTTTTTAATCTTCTCCAGGCATCTTGCCAATAAGTAAGACTTTTCCTAGTTACTGTTTCGCCTTTTGCAGCTTCTGACGCTTTTTCCCATCTGTTATCCATTACACCCTCCCTATTCATCTAACTTTATTCTTGGGTCTATCATCACATAGATTATATCTACAAAAAATACCATTATTATATAAAATCCTGCATAAAATATAGTTACACCCATTATTACAGTATAATCTCTATTTCCTACACTCTCTACAAAGTATTTTCCCATTCCTGGTATAGCAAATATTTTTTCTATAACAAATGATCCTGTCAAAATAGCTGCTACCATTGGTCCTACATATGTTACTACTGGTATCAAACCATTTTTAAGAGCATGTTTTCCAATTACTACAAACTCTGATAATCCTTTTGCCCTAGCTGTTCTAATATAATCTTGTTGTAACACTTCTAACATAGATGACCTCGTCAATCTAGCTACAAATGCTAGTGAAAATCCACTAAGTGCTATTACTGGTCCTATATAATGTTTCCATGAGGTTAATCCATACGATGGTAACCACCCTAATTTTCCACTAAATACATATATTATTATAGTTGCCATAACGAAACTTGGAATAGTAACTCCTAAAGTCGCTAATATTGTAACAACATAATCTTGCCATTTATTATTTTTTAATGCTGATATAATTCCTAGTGGGATTCCTACAATAAGCACTACTAATACTGCAGTTCCTCCTACTTTTGCCGAAACTGGTAATCCTGCTTTTATTATATCGACTACTTCTACTCCTACTTTTTGAAATGAAGGCCCAAAATCAAAACTAAATACTCCCTTCATATAATCTAAATATTGTATATGTAGTGGTGCATTCATATTGAATTTTGCTTCTAATGCTGCTATTACTGCTGGTGGCAATGGCTTCTCCCTTGTAAATGGACCACCTGGTATAGAATGCATCAAGAAAAATGTTGCTGTTACTACGATATATAGTGTCATTAACATTTGAATCAATCTTTTTAAAATAAATTTCCCCATCTTCCCTCCTTATTCTTAGTTTTTCATTAGTATATTATTAAT
>JAGLEA010000220.1 GCA_023145315.1 Psychrilyobacter sp. | reverse complement strand
ATTTTGATCGTGAAAAGATTCTTTTTTAATCTTTTGTTGACAATGTTTAGGAGTAGAGATATTATATAGATATAATAATATGATCTGGGGGGAGAATATGGCAATTAAAGTAGCAATAAATGGTTTTGGTAGAATTGGTAGATTAGCACTTAGAATAATGGAAGATGATCCTAAATTTGAAGTTGTAGCTATTAATAGTATGAGTGGGGCAGAAACTGCAGCTTACCTATTAAAATATGATACAGCTCAAGGTAGATTTAAAGAAGATGTGACAACATATACTGAAAATTCTATAATAATAGATGGTAGAAATGTAGAAGTTTGCGTGGAAAGGGATGCAAAGAATCTTCCATGGAAGAGATTAGAAGTAGATATAGTTTTGGAGTGTAGTGGGTTTTATGCATCAAAAGAGAAATCACAAGCTCATATAGATGCAGGAGCAAAAAAAGTATTAATTTCTGCACCTGCATCAGGAGATATGAAAACAGTAGTTTTTAATGTAAATGATGATATTTTAGATGGTAGTGAAACAATAATTTCTGGTGCTTCTTGTACAACAAACTGCTTAGCACCTGTAGTAAAAGTATTAGATGATACTTTTGGAGTTGTGAGAGGATATATGACTACTGTACATGCGTTTACAAATGATCAAAATACACTAGATGGATCACATAAAAAAGGAATTCATTCAAGAAGAGGTAGAACTGCTGCAGGAAATATGGTCCCAACAACAACAGGAGCTGCAACTGCATTAGGATTAGTTATACCCCATCTAAATGGAAAATTAGGAGGAGCTGCCATAAGAGTTCCAACTGTTACAGGATCATGTGTAGATCTAATGGTGAGATTAAATAAGCACGTCACTGCAGAAGAAGTAAATGCAGTAATGAAAGCAGCTTCTAACGAGACTTTAGGTTATACAGAAGATCCTATTGTTTCATCTGACTGTATAGGTATGCATTATGGATCATTGTTTGATGCTCAATGTACAACAGTTATGACAGTTGATGGACACCAAATTGTAAAAGTGTTAGCGTGGTACGACAACGAAATGTCATATACTGCTCAATTAGTAAGAACATGTGAAAAATTAGGTACTATGTAATAAAGAGCCTCTTAAAAATTAAATTTTTAGGAGGCTTTTCTATGAAATAGCTCTCGGGTATGATACTTTATATTTATAGAAGATTATAATTTTTTATAAATATATCTAATTTCAACAGGAGGAAATCAATGAAAGAAATAGCATTAGCTGGTGGATGTTTTTGGGGAGTAGAAGCTTATTTTAAAAGAGTAAAGGGAATAACTGCCACAAAATCAGGATACGCCAATGGAACTACCAAAGATATAAACTATAAAGAACTTTGTACAGGAAAAACAGGATATGTAGAAGCCTGTATATTAACATATGATGAAAATATATTGCCTCTAAGAATGATACTTAATCATTTATTTAGAGTTATAGATCCAACATCTCTTAATAAACAAGGTGGGGATATTGGTACACAATATCGAACTGGAATCTATTATATTAATCAAATAGATAAAAATGAAATAGAAAACTATATAGAGGATCAGAGAGGAAGTTATTCTAAACCTATCGTTGTAGAAGTAGGACCTTTAGATAAATTCTATAACGCAGAGGAAGTCCATCAAGAGTATTTAGAGAAAAATCCTAGTGGATACTGTCATATAAATTTTTCAGTATTAAAAGATGATGAAAGACAAAAACCTATCTAAAAAATCAAGCTAAAGGCCAAAATTTCTTATGAAATTTTAGCTTTTAGCTTTTTAATTATTTCTATAAATTGAGGGCCATACTTCTTTAGCTTTATCTCTCCTACACCATTAATCTCTAAAAAATCTTCATTAGTAATAGGCATATATTTTGCCATTTCTTGTATAGTTTTGTCAGAAAATATTTGATATGGTGGTCTTCCTTCTATTTTTGCTATCTCACCACGTAAAGTTTTTAATTCTTCAAAAGTTTCACTCCACTCAAAGATCTCTTTTTTAGCTATCTTATTTACTTTTCGTGTTAGTGTTTCTTTATTTTTTATAAATGTAAAAGCTTTTTTAGTTAATCTCAAAGTTGGATATTCATTTTTGGTAACTTCTAAATATCCATCTCCTACCAATAAATCTACTAAAGCACGAATGTCTTTTTGTGAATAATCTGATAGTAATCCATATGTAGAAGTCTTATCTAATTTCCAACTTAATATATTTTTATTTTTTGACCCTCCTAATACTCCTACTATCATATTTATACCAAATCGTTGGTCTGTTCTATATACACAAGACAAAATTTTCTGTGTTTCCACAGTGATATCTTCTACCACACCATCATCTAGACAATTACTACAATTATCACAATATTCTATCTTTTCATCTCCAAAATATTCCAAAATATTTGATCGCAAACATTTAGAAGTATGACAATAGTTCACCATAGATCCCAATTTTTCTCTTTTTATATTTTGAACTTGCTCTGAAGATTCGAATTGATTGTTATTGATAAAAAAAGTTTGAGTTTGGATATCTTTGGAATTAAAGATTAAGATACAGTGTGCTTCTAATCCGTCTCTTCCAGCTCTTCCAGCTTCTTGATAATAACTCTCTAAATCTTTAGGTAAATTATTATGTATAACAAATCTCACATTGGATTTATCGATACCCATTCCAAAAGCATTTGTTG
>JAGLEA010000022.1 GCA_023145315.1 Psychrilyobacter sp. | reverse complement strand
TTAGAGATGAATCTGATAGAAACGGTATTAGAGTCGTAATAGAAACTAAGAGGGGAGAAGAACCTGAATTAATACTTAATAAATTATATAAATATACTGAATTACAAAATACATTTGGAATAATCATGTTAGCTTTAGTGGATAACGTACCAAAAGTATTGAAATTAAAGGAAGTATTAGATCACTATCTAAATCATAGATTTGACGTATTAACTAGAAGAACAAAATATGAGTTAGAAAAAGCAGAAAAAAGATCACATATATTAGAAGGATTTAGAATAGCTCTTGATAATATAGCAGAAATAATTAAAACAATCAGAGGATCACAAGATGCAAATACAGCAAAAGATACTCTGAAGTTAAACTATTCATTTAGTGAAGCACAAGCTAGATCAATCTTAGATATGAAATTACAAAGATTAACAGGATTAGAGAGAGATAAGATAGAAAATGAATACAAAGAATTAATGGAAATAATCAAAGAGTTAAATCATATATTAGCTACAGAAAGTAAGATATACGAGATGATCGTAGAAGAAATAACAGAATTAAAAGAAAAATATAACGATAAAAGAAGAACTCAAATAGAGGAATCTAGATTAGATATCAATATAGAGGACCTAATAGCTGATGAAAAAGTAATAGTAACTCTAACTAATAAAGGGTTTGTAAAAAGAATAGGACAAGATAAGTATAGAGCACAAAAAAGAGGTGGAAAAGGTGTTAGTAGCCAAAACACTGTAGAAGGAGATTTCGTAGAAAATATGTACGCAGCTTCTAATCTCGACACGATGATGATCTATACTGATAGCGGAAAAGTATTTAGCTTGAAAGTCTATGAAATTCCTGAATCATCAAAACAAGCTAGAGGAAAATTAATTGAAAATATGATTAATTTAGGAGAAGATGAAAAGGTAAGAGCAATTATTAAAGTAAGAAACTTCTCCGAAGATCAAGAGGTATTCTTCTTAACTAGAAATGGTATTGTTAAAAAGACAAACTTAAGTCAATTTAAAAATATTAATAAGTCTGGACTAAGAGCTATCAACTTAAAGGAAGGAGATGACTTAATTTTCGTAGGACTTATAGAAGATCCTTCTAATGAAGTTTTCGTAGCAACTAAAAAAGGTTACTCAATTAAATTTCCACAAGATAATGTAAGATCAATGGGAAGAACAGCAACCGGGGTAAAAGGAATTACATTAAGAGATGGAGATATAGTAGTATCTGGTGTGATTTTGTCAAGAGAAGATGCAAAAATATTAACACTAACTGAGAATGGATATGGTAAGAGAACTAGAATTAGTGGATATACTAGCCAATCAAGAGGTGGAAAAGGAACAATAAATATAAGAATAAACAAAAAAAATGGTGAAGTTGTCGATATAAAATCTGTAACTGACGATGAAGAATTATTAGCTATAACTTCAAATGGAGTGGTAATCAGAACTCCAGTAGAAGATATCTCGCTACTAGGTAGAGCAACTCAAGGTGTTAAGATCATGAGAGTAGAAAAAGATGAACATGTAGTTTCTACTATCAAGGTAAAGAAAAACATTGAGGCAAGCTTAGAAGAGGAATTATTAGAAGAAGAGAAAGCTGAAATTGAAAAAATAGAAGAAAATAAAAAAGGATAAATAGTTGTTTTGTTGAAAATATAAATACTAAATAAATTAGAAGTTATTAAAAGCAAAAATATAAATTGCTTTTAATAGCTCAAAATGGAGGGGTAATTATGTTAAATAGAATTTTAATCTTGTTTGGAAATGAAACGGAAAAGAGTAATTTGCTAAAAACAGGTCAACACTTACAGAAAAAATATGGTGCTGATGTATATGGTCTTTACATTAAAGATATTAGAAAGTATGAGATACTTCCTCCTACAGTAGAGGGATTAGTAGTAGATAATTCATCTAATTTTTTAATTAGAGAATGGGAAAAATCTGAAGATCTTCAAGTAGAAAATATTAAAAAAACTTTTAAAAATTACTTTTCTGAAGAAAATTTTATAGTAGAAGAGGGAATTACTCAAGAAATAGTTCAAGAAAAACTATTAGGTTTTGATCTTATTATTATAGAAAAATCAGAGAAAATTTCATCTAATCAAAAAGAACTTTTGAATCATCATTTTAAACCTGTATTATTAGTTCCACAAAATTTCGATTTAAAGGTCGATAAAGTAATGATTGCTAATGATAAAAGTGAAAGAGTAAATAAATCTATATTTTCATTTTTAAATATGTTTGATAAATTAATAAATTTCACATCAATATCAGTAAATTTAGAAGATGAAAGTGATGATGAATTTAAGAAATACATGACAAGAGCAGGTAAAAATTTAGATATTGTAGAGGTTGAAGGTAAATCATTTGATATAATATCAGAAAAGACAAAAGAGTTTGATATTTTGGTAATGGGAGATTTAAAGCACTCATTTTTACTAGAAAGATTAACTGGTAATACAGGATTAAAACTATTAGAAAAAATAAATATACCTATATTTATAGGATAAAATCTAGAAGAGTAGAAAATTTTAGGAGAAGAGCATTAGCTCTTCTCCTAATTACTCTGTAAATGGGAGGATGTTATGAAAATATTAGTTGTATCAGATAGTCACGATAGATTAGAAAATTTGATGAAAATGTGGGAAAGAGAAGTTCCATCAGTTGTTTTATTTGCCGGAGACTATAGTGAGGATTGCGAAGAACTATCATATATCTATCCCAAGTCAAAATATTATATAGTTCGTGGGAATTGTGATTATATGGATGGTACAAAAGAGGATATAGAAGAATTATTTTTAGGAGATAAAAAAATATTTTTAACTCATGGACATCTTTTTAATGTGAAATCTAATTATGATCATATTAGAATTGAGACAAAAGAAAGAGGAGCAGATATTTGTATATTTGGTCATACTCATAAACCATATATTGAAAATAAAAATAATATAATTTTATTTAATCCTGGGGCTGTAAAAGATGGGCTATATGGTGTAATAAATATTAAAGATGGTAAAATAGAATTAGAGCATAAAAAGCTCTAATAAAAATAATAAAAAAGTATAATATTCTATTGAAATTTGATAAAATATTAGAAGGTATAAACTAAAAAATGATTTTTTATAGAAATCAAATATATTATTTGACTGGAACTTCATGTTCCTTTTTTAGGAGGCAAGATGAAAGAGATAATTAACGCTCTAAAAGACGAAGTAGCCCAAAGCTTAGCGTCAACAACTAGTGTAAAAGAACTAGATGAGTTAAAAGTAGAAGTTTTAGGTAAAAAAGGTAAATTAACTGAGATTATGAAAGGTATGAGGAATTTATCTAAGGAAGAAAGACCTATTATTGGTCAATTAGCAAATGAAGTTAGAGATTTTATTACTGCTGAAATAGATAATAAGATGACTAATTTAAAAGAAACAGAAAAAAACGAAAGAATAAATACCGAAACTATAGATATCAGTTTACCAGGTAGAAAAACAGGTGCTGGAAGACTACATCCTATTACAGAAACTATGGATTTCTTAAAAAATATATTTATTGAAATGGGATTTGATGTAGCTGCAGGACCAGAACTAGAAACTACATTTAATAACTTTGACGCATTAAATATACCAGAAACACATCCATCGAGAGATCTTCAAGATACTTTTTATATTGATGATAATACAGTATTGAGAACTCATACTTCTCCAGTACAAATTAGATATATGCAAAATAAAACTGCACCATTTAGAATGGTTTGTCCAGGAAAAGTATATAGATCCGATTACGATGTATCGCATTCACCTATGTTCCATCAAATGGAAGGGTTAATGGTAGGAGAAAATATATCTTTTGCTAACTTAAAAGCTATATTAACTGAGTTTGTAAATAAAGTATTTGGTGAAACAAATGTAAGATTTAGACCTCATTTTTTCCCATTTACAGAACCATCGGCAGAGATGGATGTAGAGTGTGTAATCTGTAAAGGAAAGGGTTGTAGACTTTGTAAAAATACAGGTTGGCTAGAAATAATGGG
>JAGLEA010000219.1 GCA_023145315.1 Psychrilyobacter sp. | reverse complement strand
CAAATGCATTTAAAGGATGCATTTGCAATTATAGAGGCAAGAGAGTATTTAATGAAAATGTTAAACAAGAATGTAGATATAGGAACATTTAACTCAATGAAGACTTTTATAAAAAATAGAATTAAAAAAGATTTTATTTATGTTTGATATCTCTAAAGTTAATCGTGATCTTGAATTGTTTATTTTTGATATTTATGTGGCTATATTAAAGATTAAAAAAGTTTCTGACAAGTTTGATAAAGCACAAGAGCTACTTTTGTAAACCTATGTACCCTGCTCCACCTGTAACTAGTACTCTCATAGATTTGTCCTCCTAATATTAATATATAAATAATAATTTCTAAGATTAACTCTTTGGTCCACAACTAGTAATTTTGATTTCACTAGGTGGAGTAATGTTTTTTATTGAAATTTCTTCTTTGATTAACTTGTGACCACTTTTTCGATCGTAGATATAAAATCCTAAAAAAGATAAAATTAAAGTTCCGAAACTAACCAAGATTCCTTGCCCCTCAGTAGCTCCTATTTTAGCAGCAATAATATAGCTTACTACCATAAGAAATACAGGTAAGACATATATGAGAAGTGCTAGGTTAAGGATAAATTTATTATTTATTTCAAATGTAATCATATCTCCTACAGCTACCTCTATACTGTTTTGTTCATCTAATTCATAGTGATATAGCTCTGCAATAGTTTTATCTTTTTGACCACAGCCAGAGCAGTGTGCACATGAGCTATCACGAAATAATTCTATATATAGATTATTTTCTTTTATTATTTTTATTATTCCCTTATTTTCCAATTTTTACCTCCTATTAATATGTAAATTTTTATTATTTCATATTATATCATACATATATTTATTTTTATTAAATAACTATTTAAATTATGGTAAAATACTAGAACTAAGATTATTTTATTAATTTATCTAAGATAGAGTTCATCGGATTTTTGGTATTTTATTTTAAAAAATAGAAAGCAAAAGAAGAAACAGGAAGCAAGAGAGAAAAGAGGAGATTATAGAGATGAGAAAATATAAAAAAGTATATATAGAGATAACTAATCAATGTAATCTAAAGTGTAGTTTTTGTCCACAAGGAGAGAGAAAGCCAAGGATAATGACTAAGAGTGAATTTCGTCATATATTAGAAGAAATAAAGCCGTATAGTGATTATGTTTATCTTCACGTTAAGGGGGAACCATTGTCCCATCCACAGATATCAAATTTTTTTGATATAGCAGAGGAATTTGGAATAAAAGTAAATATAACTTCAAATGGAACTCTTATAGATAGAGTTGGTAGTAAAATAATAGGGAAGAAGTCATTTAGGCAGATTAATTTTTCACTTCATTCATTTGATGGTGACTTAGATAAGATAGAAGAAAATAATTATGTTAAAAACATTTTGAAATTTACAAAGAAATCGTTAGAAATGAGTAATACTTATATTTCACTCAGATTATGGAATTTTCATAGTGAAAACAAAAATATTATCCAGATGAAGGGAAATAGAGAAATTTTAAAAATAATAGAAGAGTTTTTTTCTTTGGACTATAAATTAGAAGATAAACTTATTCCAGGTAGAGGATTAAAAATAAAAGACAAGTTATATTTAAATAGTGATTTGGAGTTTAAATGGCCTAGTTTAGATGAAATAGAGGAAAATGAAGATGGCTTTTGCTATGGACTACGGACACAAATCGCTGTATTAGTAGATGGTACAGTGATACCTTGTTGCCTTGATAGTGAAGGTGTAGTGGATCTTGGGAATATATATGAAACCCCTTTTAAAGAGATAGTAGAGGGAAAGAGAGCTAATGCAATATATGATGGGTTTAGTGATAATAAAGCAGTAGAGGAGCTATGTAAAAAATGTACATTTAAGGAAAAGTTTTAAAATTAAATTATTAGTTTGTAATTTGATTTAAAAATATATGTAATAGTTAGAATTGAAATTATTAAAGTAGGAGTTAAAGTAATGAGTAAAATATATATTACTAAAGATATAAAAAAGTACAAGAAGGGTTTAGAAATATTAGAAAAAATAAAAAATTATGTTGTTATAGAGGATGAAAAAACTTTTGTAAAGATGATTCGTGATATGAAATTAACTAATGAAGAGGAAAAAAAGTATATGCTTTTTACAACTAAAAAAGGTGCTTTTCTAAAAAATTACTATTTAGATGATAATCTTTCAAAAATTAAGGAAGAATTTTATCTGTCTTATGAAAATAATTGTCCATTTAATTGTCTTTATTGCTATCTTAGAGATTATTTTAATCATAGTGCTTTTATATTTTATGTGAATTTAGAAGATATGTTTAGTGAGATAGATAAATTTACAAAAAAAGGAACTATGATAAGTGCAGGGATAGTTAATGACACATTGGTTCATGACAATTTAACTAATGTAACAGAAGATTTGATAAAATATTTTAAGGGGCGACCTGATTTAATTTTAGAACTTAGATCAAAAAGTCATAATATAGGTAACCTTCTAAAGATTGAGCCATCTGAAAATATATTAATATCTTTTACATTTAGCCCACAAGAAATTATAGATAAGTATGAACTATATGCTTCATCATTAGATGAGCGAATCAATGCTGCGAGAGCTCTACAAGATCATGGGTATGTTATAGGACTAAGATTAGATCCTATGATAGAGGTAGAAGGTAGTAGTGAGATTTATAAGAAAATGATAGATAAAATTTTTATGAACTTAGATCTAGATAAAATACGTGATATAGGTATAGGAACTATCAGATATAAAAAGGGCCTCCGACAAAAAGTTATGTCTGAGGTAGATACAGACTTATTTTATAATGAATTTGTAGTTGGAATAGATGGAAAAGAACGTTATTTTAAAAAAATTAGAATAAAGATGTATAAAAATATTATAGGTGCTATAAATAAATATGGGAAATTTGATATATACCTAGGAATGGAGCCACAGTATATTTGGGATGAAGTGTTTTTGGGAGGGAATGAATGAATTATTTGATCGTAGGAGATTCTACAAGTGAGTTGATTTATGGCGATCTTGTAGATGAGATAAAAAAAGAAACTCCTAACATCTTACAAAAAAACTTTGATGCTGGTCAAAAAGAGATAGATTTATTTTTTCAATCAATCTCAATTAACTCTATGTTTGGTGGCAAGGAGCTCATAGTTCTAAAGAGAGCTGAAAAGATAGATAAAATATGGAATTTTCTAAAGGTTATGAATAATTTTAATATTATGAATAAGGATATAATTATCATATATAATTTAACTCATAACAGTTTTTCTAATAAACTTTCAGTTTTTCCTGCAAAAGCAAAGAAAGAGATAGGGGGAAACTTTAAGCTTATAGAGGTGGAAGATAAGGATGGAAAAACAACTGTAAACTATATAATGAAAACCTTAGTGATAGATCAAAAAACTGCTGTAAAATTTAAAGAAATGGTAGGAGATGATCTACATACTCTTAGTCAAGAGATGAAAAAAGTAAGATCTTTTTTAGGGGAAGAGGTATTTACATTTGAAAAGGTGGCAAAAATATTATCTATATCAAAGGAGTATAATACATTTGATCTTGTGAAAGAAATATTAGGAGGAAAGAAGAATAACTCATTAGAATACCTTGAGAAATCAAAGGAACATGTTTTTTTATTAACAATTTTAATGAATGAATTTTTGACACTATTAAAATTAAGAATTTTATTTGAAGAAGGAACTATAAAATCTACTAGGAACTATAATACTTTTAAAGTAGTTTTCGATAAAAATAAGGAGTTATTTAGGACGAAAAAAGGATTTAGCCATCCATATGGTGTATTTTTAAAACTTCCATTAATAGAAAAATTTGATTCAATAATATTGCAACAGCATTTAGAAACATGTTTAGAAATAGACTCTAAATTTAAATCAGGTCAAGGTGAGCTAGATATAATGCTAGAAACTTTTATATTAAAAATATAATAACTAAAATTAGGAGAAAAATAGTGAATAAACCAAAGATAAATTATCAATCAATATTAGAAAACACAATTAAGGAAATAAAAGGGTTAGAAACAACTCCAACGCTACTTCTACATTCGTGCTGTGCTCCATGTGGTTCCTATGTATTGGAGTATTTAGCTGAACATTTTGCCATTACTGTATATTATTACAACCCTAACATAACTTTTGATGATGAATATAAAAAAAGGTATATAGAGCAACAAGAGTTTATAGAAAGAATAAATAAAACTTCTAAAAATAAGATAAGTTTTCTAGGAGGAGAATATGATACTCAAGAGTTTTATGAAAAAATAAAGGGTTATGAAAAAATAAGAGAGGGTGGAGAACGTTGTTTTAGATGTTATGATCTAAGGTTAACGCAAACAGCAAAAATAGCAAATCAATTGAATTTTAACTATTTTACAACTGCTTTGTCTATTAGTCCACTAAAAAATAGTGTTAAAATTAATGAGATAGGAATAAGGTTAGAGGAAGAGTTAGGAGTTAAGTTTCTTCGTGCTGATTTTAAGAAAAAAAATGGATATAAAAGGTCTATTGAAATATCAAAAGATCATAACCTGTATAGACAAGACTACTGTGGATGTATCTATTCAAAAAATGAGAGAGAGGAGTGGGAGCAAATAAAATTAAAGAAAAGTATAATAAAAGAGGAGTTGAATTAATTCAACTCCT
>JAGLEA010000218.1 GCA_023145315.1 Psychrilyobacter sp. | reverse complement strand
ATAATAATAATAGTAATATCAATAAAAATAATATTTAACAAAAATAATGATAATGATAATAATAATATTAATAATAATGATAATAACAATAATACTAATAATACTACTACTACTAATAATAATAACAACAACAACAACAGTAATGATAATATTAAAAATAAAATAAAATTATCAGATTATTTAGTAACTGTAGAAAATAAAAAATCTCAAGATAAAATAGCAATAATATATGGCGAGGGTGAAATAGCATATGGTAGAAGCAAAAAAGGACAAATAGATCAACAGACTATAATAGATGAGTTTAAAAAGGCACAAAAAGACAATAATATAAAGGGGATAGTATTTAGAATTAACTCTCCAGGGGGTTCTGCATTAGCTTCTGAAATAATGCATCATGAATTGTCAAAAATAACAAAGCCAATATATGTATCGATGGGGGCAACAGCAGCTTCTGGTGGTTACTATATATCTGCAGGAGCAGATAAAATATTTGCTACGCAATCTACGATAACAGGATCTATAGGTGTAGTTTCATTAATTCCCGAGGTAAGTAAATTTATAAAAAAAATAAAAGTAGATGTAGAGAAAGTAGAAAAAGGAAAATTTTCAGGGATAAATTCTTTGACATCTAAGATGACTGATGGAGCAATGGAGAAGATTAGAAATTCAAGTTTGAAAGTATATGAAGAGTTTAAAGAACGAGTAAGTGAGGGAAGGAATATAACTTTAGATGGTGTAGAAGAGATAGCTGGAGGTAGAATATGGCTAGGAGAAGAAGCTAAAAAGATAAAATTAGTAGATGAAATAGGTGGGTTGGAAACAACAATAAGTAGTTTAGCTAAAGACATGAAACTCCATGATTATCAAGTTATAGAGATTAGAACAAATAGAAGTTTAATGGAATCTTTAAGTGATTACAAACTTTTGTATAGTGATGTAGAAGCATATTTAAAAACACCCTTAGAAAAAACAGCTAAGGATGTTGAGATAAATAAACCGATGCTACTCATGCCGTACGATTTTAATTAGTTATTGACACTATACAAGGTATATTGATATAATTCTATTAGAATGCAAATCCAAAATGGAATAAAATAAAGGGAGGCACAACGATGGTTAGAAAAATTAAATCAAAAGGTAGCAAAGTAGCAGGAAATCAAGGAGATATATTAAAGCAAGCTCAAGTAATGCAACAACAAATGTTAGTTATTCAAGAAGAGTTAAAAGCTAAAGAGTTAGAAACTTCAGTTGGTGGAGGAGCAGTAACTGTAAAAATTAACGGGCAAAAGGAAATAATGGCTATAAATATTTCAGATGAAATATTAAAGGAAGCAGTAGAAGATAATGATAAAGAGATGTTAGAAGATTTAATAGTATCGGCAGTATCTGAAGCTATGAGACAAGCTGAAGAATTAGCAGAAAAAGAGATGGGTGCAGTAACTGGTGGAATGAATATACCAGGGTTATTCTAAATTAAAATTTTAAAAATATTTAAAGAGCTTTAGGGCTCTTTTTTTTTGAAGAAAATAATCCAAATTATGCTATACTATATAAGAGTTATTGTAATTTTTAAGGAGGCCAAAATGAAAGAACAAAAAAAATATAAAATAATAGGATCTTTAATATATTATATTATGAAACTATTATCAAAAACTTATAGAGTTGAAAAAATAGTGTCTGACGGAGTTGCTGAAGAAAATGCAGTGTATGTTTCATGGCACAATAAAATAATACCTATAACTGTTATTTTGAATAAATTAAAGAAAAAAGCTGCGTTAGCAAGCCCCTCTAAGGATGGAGAGTTGATATCGGTACCACTTAGAAAATTCGGCTATAAAGTAGTAAGGGGATCTAGTGGTCGTGATGGAATCAAGGGGTTATTACAAATGGTCAAACTTCTAAAAGATGGATATGTAGTAGGAACTCCAGTAGACGGACCTAAGGGACCTATGTATAAGATGAAACCAGGAATGCTTTATCTAGCACAAAAATCAGGGAAACCTGTAATCCCAATAGGAGCAGCAGCTGGTAAAAAATGGGTATTGAGAAAAACATGGGACAAGATGGAAATCCCTAAGCCATTTAGTAAGATAGTGTGTATATTAGGAGATCCTATTTTTATAAGCCCTGAAGAAGATTTGAAACAAGTAGCAATAGATATAGAAGAAATATTAATGAATTTAGATGCAAGGGCAGCAAGAAGACTTGAAATGTAGAAGTAAGTAAAAGTGAAGAATAAATTATAAAGAGTGTTAAAAAAAAATAAAAAAATAAAGTTAAATATAAAAGGAGCAAATATTATGAGTAAGAATTTTTATGTAACAACACCAATATATTATGTAAATGGAGATCCACATGTAGGTAGTGCTTATACTACTATTGCAGCAGATGTTTTAGCTAGATATAAAAAAACAATGGGATATGATGTTTTTTTCTTGACTGGTTCTGATGAGCATGGTCAAAAAGTACAGGAAAAAGCTACAGAGATGGGATTTACACCTCAAGCATGGACAGATAAGATGTCTGTTAGATTTAAAGAGATGTGGACAAAATTAAATATAGAAAATAATGATTTTATTAGAACAACAGAGGATAGACATCATAAGGCAGTGCAAAAAATAGTTCAAAAAGTATACGATAATGGTGATATTTACAAAGGTTCATATGAGGGGAAATACTGTATATCGTGTGAAACATTTGTTCCTGAGAATCAGATTGTAGGAGAAAATGGTTGTCCAGATTGTGGAAAAGAATTAGGAGTCGTGAAAGAGGAATCGTATTTTTTTAAGATGAGTAAGTATCAAGATCAACTTTTGAAACATATTGATGAAAATCCAAGCTTTATTCTTCCTAAAAGTAGAAGAAATGAAGTGATTTCTTTTATAAAACAAGGCTTAACAGATCTTTCTATATCTAGAAATACTTTTGATTGGGGGATCCCACTTGAGATAGATAAAGAACATATTACATATGTATGGTTTGATGCTTTGACTAACTATCTTACATCGATAGGTTACGAAAATGACTCTGAGATGTTTGAAAAGTTTTGGAAAAATGGAGAGATAGTTCACCTTTTAGGAAAAGATATCTTAAGATTTCACGCTATTATTTGGCCATGTATGTTACTAGCAGCAGGAGAAAAACTTCCAGAAAAAATTGTAGCTCATGGATGGTGGACTGTAAGTGGAGAAAAGATGTCAAAATCGAAAGGGAATGTAGTAGATCCTATTGAAGAGATAGAAAAGTATGGATTAGATGCATTTAGATATTTTTTACTTAGTGAAGTACACTTTGGAAGTGATGGTGATTATAATACTACAGCTATGATTAATAGGGTAAATGCGAATCTTTCAAATGATTTGGGGAATTTACTAAATAGAACATTAGGAATGTATAAAAAATACTTTAATTCTGAAATTGTTGTAGGAGAAGGTCACGAAATATTTGATGATGAGATAAAAGATCTATGGATTGAAACACTAAAAGAAGTAGATAGATATATGGAAACAGTAGAATTTTCAAAAGCTTTAGAAACTATATTTAGATTTGTGTCAAGGATGAATAAATATATTGATGAAACTATGCCGTGGTCGTTAGCAAAAAGTGATGAAGGGAAGCCAAGATTAGCAGTAGTATTAAGAAATCTGGTAGAAGCACTAAATAAAGTTGCAGTATTGATGTATCCGTATACTCCTGAATCAGCTTCTAAAATATGGGAGCAACTAGGGATAGATAAAGATATAAAATTAGCTAAAATAGAAGATATAAGAGAGTGGAATATCTTAGAAATAGGACATAAACTAGGAGAAGCAACACCTATATTTCCTAGATTAGAAAAACCAGAAATAAAAGTAGAACTAGAGATAGATAAAGATTTGAAAATAGAAAATCCTATTGAGATTACTGATTTTGAAAAAATAGAGATGAAAGTTGTAGAAATATTAGAAGCAGAATTAGTAGAAGGATCAAAAAGGTTATTAAAGTTTAAAGTTGAAACAGGAAATGGAATAAGACAAATAGTCTCTGGAATAGCGAAAGTATATAAAAAACCAGAAGAATTAGTAGGGAAAAAAGTAATGGCGGTATTAAACCTTAATTCGGTAGAACTACAAGGAGAAATATCTCAAGG
>JAGLEA010000217.1 GCA_023145315.1 Psychrilyobacter sp. | reverse complement strand
AATAAAAAGGTGAAAATTCAACTTGAATTTTCACCTTTTTATTTCTATTCGAATACTCCACTAGAAAGATATCTTTCCCCAGTATCCATTATAACGGTTAATATTTTTTTCCCCTTATTTTCAGGTCTTTTAGCTACTTCTATAGCAACAGCAACATTTGCACCTGATGAGATTCCTCCTAAGATTCCTTCCTCTCTTGCTAATCTATTGGTATAAACTTTAGCACTTTCATAGGAAACAGTAGTGATTTCGTCCATATATTTAGAGTCGAAAGTTTTTGGAATATATCCAGCACTCATTCCCATACCTTGTATTTTATGACTTCCAGTTATACCTTTTGAAATAAATGGTGCTGTATCGGGTTCTACAGCAATAGTTGTTATATTTACTAGTTTTTCCTTTAAGTATTTAGCTGTTCCAGTGAAGCTACCACCGGTACCGGTACCACAAATATAAACATCTAGATCATTTTCAAATGATTCTAAAATTTCTGGACCTGTAGAATTGTAGTGTGAATCAGGATTATGAATATTAGAAAATTGATCTGGGATAAAACAATTAGGATATTTAATTTTTTGTTCTTCTACTTCTTCTAATGCTCCCTTCATACCTAACTTACCATCTGTAAGAATAACCGTAGTTCCATATGCATCTAAGATCATCCTTCTCTCTATACTAACACTATCTGGCATTATGATGATAAGATTATATCCTTTAACTGCACAAACCATAGAAAGGCCTATTCCGGTATTTCCACTGGTAGTTTCTATGATGGTATCGCCTTTTTTTAATGTACCTTCTTTTTCAGCTTGTTCAATCATATTTAGGGCGACTCTATCCTTTGTAGATCCTGCAGGATTAAAAGATTCGACTTTCACATATATTTCAGCATGGGTATCATTGATATTATTTAATTTTATAATGGGTGTATTTCCAACACTTTCTAAGATATTATTTAAAATTTTCATATTATAGCCTCCTAAGTTAATTGCATATATTCTATGGTATCATAGATAGAATAGAATTAATAAGATCAAAATAATAATAATAGTGTTCTCTAAATACTTGAAAAAGACAATAAATAAAGGTATTATGTATTTATAAGTGTTCTAGATATATAAACTTATAAACATTTGAGGAGGGATCATGAAAAAAGTACGGGTAACAATTCCTAAATATATGGGGGATATTTTAAAATACGATGCAATAGAATTTGGAATAACTAAAAATTATCTGTTAAATTATCTAGTAAGAAATCAGCTAAGGTTAATTGATATAGATGAAAAAGAGCTTTTAGGAGAGAAGGAAATAGTTCAGTTTAATCTAAATAAAAAAGTGGAAGATGAGTATATAGAAGCATATAATCAAAGTGACTTTGACACAGAAGCTAATTTCATGAGATCAATAATCTATGGTTACGTATCACGGTCAAAAGTAGTTCGTGAAAGATTGATATTTAATAAATTGATAAAAAAGATAGAAGATGGAATAAAAAAAAATAAAAAAATAAAAATAAAATTTGATGATAGAGAAAAAATAGTAAGTCCATATAGTGTCCTCTATTCAAATATGGAGGTAAGCAACTATTTATTTTGCCATTTAGAAGAAGATGAAAAGTATAAAAACTATAGGATATCAAATATAAGGTATGTCTATATATTAGAAGAGATAAGTTTTTTAGGAGATAAAAAGTATTTAGAAAAAGTGAAACAAGATTTTGATCCCTTTCTTTCCTATGGATTAAAAGTGACAATAAAATTAAATAAAGAGGGGAAACAAAAATACCAAGGACTAAAGACAAATAGACCAAAATTATTAGAAAAAAAAGGTGATATTTGGATTGTAGAAGGGTCTGATGAAAAAATTAAAAGATACTTTTCATATTTTATGGGTGATGTTGAGATAGTAAAGCCATTGAGACTAAGAAATTGGTTTTTAGAAGGAGCAGAAAAGATACTTAAATTATGAAATATAAATAAAAAAGGAGATAAATATGAAACTTGGAAATAATATAAAAGTAGAGGTTCTAGAAAAAGAAGATGGTGTGAAAGTAATAGTAAGTGGAGTAAAAAAAGGTATAAAAATAACTTCTACAGATTTTGGAATGGATCTATTTAGGAGGAAGATGGAGGGGGTAACACCTGATCCTCGTGAGGAGATAGATGTTATCCAAGGGATTATAGAAGAAGTGATGACTGGTGAAGATATAATCTTTGATTATAAACATGGTGATAAATTATCAGCAGTGATATTGGCTGGCACAATAGCCAAAAAACATCTTTCTTACGAAGTTAAAGCTTTAGCACAAGAGATTGGTGGGATAAACACAGCAGAACAAAATAAAGATTATATAAAGATAGCGATTCAAAAGATGCTAGGAACAGAGGACTCTATAGGTGGTGTTGTAGAGTGCATTTTACCGTATACACTAGACTTAAATGAAATTAAGGGAAGTTTTTCTAATGCCATATATAGCCTGATGAATGAAGTAACTGCTATTCAATTTGGTAATGGTATAAAAGATAGTAGATCTAGTGCAAAAGATTATAAATTAAATAAAAATAGTGTAATAGTAACTTTTGGACCTCATATGAAAAAAGAAGGAAGAATACCATCTTTGGCAGGAATTAGAGATGTAGTAGTAGATTCACTTTTAGCACTTGTACTATATTAGGTTAATTGAGGTTGAAATTAAACAAAAAAATAAAAGTTCACCTATTTAATATATATATAATAAATAGGTGATTCCTTTTTAGTGATAGGTTGTTGTGAAAAAATAAATAAATCAACAATAAAAGAGTGATTTTTTACCACTTAACGCACAAATTTTTAGTACTAAGGTTAATCTAAGAAAAAGTAAGTTCAATTTAAATAGAAATCATATATTAAATAAATGTTAATAGTAGTTAGTATTTTTATTTTGAATATTAGAAGTTATTGTAATTTTCCTAAAAATCTAATAAAATAAGCACATAGAAATAAAAAAAAATATATATAATTAAAAGGTTATCTGGAGGCCAAAAATGAAAAATGGAAAAACAATAGTTATAGGAGTAATAGGATCAGATTGTCATGCAGTTGGGAACAAAATAATTGATCACGTTCTAACTCAACAAGGGTTCAATATTATAAATGTAGGAGTTATTTCTCCACAAGAAGATTTTATAAATGCAGCTGTTGAGACAAATGCAGACGCAATTATTGTATCATCATTATATGGTCACGGAGAGCTAGATTGCGAAGGATTTAAAGAAAAATGTAATGAAGCAGGATTAGAAGATGTAAAATTATATGTAGGTGGAAATATAGTTGTAGGAAAGCAAGTATGGGAAAGTGTAGAAAAAAGATTTATAGATATGGGATTTGATAGAGTTTATAAGCCAGGAACACCTATAGAAACTACAGCAGAAGACATTAAAACAGACTTAGGGATGAAGTAGAGAGAATAAAGACTATAAAGAGTATAGGAGCTTAAGAATGATGAATGCTTATTTATTAATAGATTTTGGAAGTACATATACGAAACTTACAGCAGTAGATATTGATTCTGAAGAAATATTAGCAAGTGCAAAAGACATAACTACCATAGAAGACGACATAATGAATGGGTTTAATAATGCTTTTGCAAAATTGAAAATAGAGATAGAGAAAAAAATAAAGATAGAAGAAGTTAATTTCATAAAAAAAATAGCTTGTTCATCTGCAGCAGGTGGATTAAAGATGTTTGCCATTGGGTTAGTTCCAGCATTAACAGCTGAAGCAGCTAAAAAATCTGCATTAGGAGCAGGTGCTAGGATTATGAAAACATATTCCTATGAATTAAATAAAAGTGAGATAAAAGAGATAAAGGATTCTGATGCAGATATTATACTACTAGCAGGTGGTACAAATGGTGGAAATAAAAAATGTATTATTCACAATGCAAAATTAATTGCTGAATTCAAGATTGAAATTCCAGTTTTAGTAGCGGGAAATA
This sequence comes from Psychrilyobacter sp., assembly GCA_023145315.1. GTDB lineage: Bacteria > Fusobacteriota > Fusobacteriia > Fusobacteriales > Fusobacteriaceae > Psychrilyobacter. Next base: position 4,244 of record JAGLEA010000217.1, on the reverse strand, counting down.
AAAGTGCAAATGATGAGATAATAGAAATATTTGAAGAGAGTAATATAGATTATATAATAACCGAAAATGTTATGCCAGAGCTAAATAAAATAAATGAAAAGCCTACAAGAGAAGCTATAAGAAATATATTTATGACAAAAATTGTAGAAGCAAAGGGAATGAAAAACGCAGAAGACTATATTTCTGGAATATTAATGCCAACACCAGCAGCAGTACTAAGTGCTGCAGAAATATTATCACAAGGAAGTGATGATGAAGATGGATTAGGAAATTTAATGATTGTAGATATAGGTGGAGCAACAACTGACATTCATTCATTAGCAGAGGGAGAGCCAACTAATGATGGTGTTATACCAAAGGGATTAGAAGAGCCATTTGCTAAAAGAACTGTAGAAGGTGACCTAGGGATGAGATATTCAGCTCTATCACTATTAGAAGCAGCAGGGACAAAAAAAATAAGAAAATATTTAAATGATACCAATAAAGAGATAGATATAAAGCTTCACTGTAACAAGCGACACGAAGATATAATGATGATTCCAAAAGAGGGAGAGGAAACTGTATTTGACGAAGCTATGGCAGCAGCAGGAACAGAAATCGCAATGATAAGACATTGTGGTTGGCTAGAAAGTGTATATACCCCTATGGGAGTGATGTACTATCAGCACGGAAAAGACCTACTAGATGTAAAGTATGTTATTGGAACTGGAGGAGTATTAGTTCATAGTAAAAATCCTGAAAAAATATTGAAAGCAGGATGTTTTGATCCAGCAGAGCCAGTACATTTAAAACCAAGAGCACCAAAATATCTAATAGACAAAACATATATATTGTCAGCAATGGGATTATTAGCAGATGAAAAACCAAATCTAGCTGTTAGAATAATGAAGAAGTATTTAAAAGAATGTTAAAAAATTAGGGGGATAAATTAATGCAAATTAGAAATAAAAAATTAAGTGAAGAAGAGTTTTTTAAAATAAGAGAAGAGGTTTTAGAACAGTGGCCAACAGGTAAAGGAGTTAATTTAGAAGAGGGAGTTAAATTTCAAAAAGAACTACCTGATCATAAAAACTTTGCAAAAAAATTATGGCAAGCAAAATTAGATGGTAAAACTCTAGCACAACCAAGAGCAGGAGTAGCACTTCTAGATGAGCATATAGAATTATTGAACTTTTTAGATACAGAGGGTGGAGCAGATTTACTACCTTCTACAATTGACTCATATACTAGATTAAATAGATATGAAGAATGTGAAAAGGGGATAAAAGCTTCTGAAAAAGCTGGAAGATCATTACTTAATGGATTCCCAGGTGTTAACTATGGTGTAGAAGGATGTAAAAGAGTCGTATTAGAGACTAACAAACCATTACAAGTTAGACATGGAACTCCTGATGCTAGATTATTAGCAGAGATTACAATGTCAGCAGGATGGACATCATATGAAGGTGGAGGAATATCTTATAACTTACCATATGCAAAATCTGTATCTATGGAAAGAACAATTAGAGATTGGCAATATGTTGATAGATTAGTAGGATGGTACCAAGAGCAAGGTGTTTCTATTAATAGAGAACCTTATGGTCCATTAACTGGAACATTAGTTCCTGCTTCAATTTCAAATGCTGTGCAAATAATAGAGTGTCTATTAGCAGCAGAGCAAGGAGTTAAAAGTATAACTCTAGGATATGGACAATGTGGAAACTTAATTCAAGATGTAGCAGCTATAAAGACATTACAAGATTTATCACAAGAGTATTGTGATGAGTATGGATATAAAGATATGCAATTAACAACTGTATTTCATCAATGGATGGGTGGATTCCCAGAGGATGAATCAAAAGCCTATGGTGTTATAGCAAATGGGGCGTCTGCTGCAAGAATGGCAGGAGCGACAAAAGTTATTGTAAAAACAACTCATGAAGCAATCGGAATACCAACAAAGGAAGCAAATGCAAATGGTATAAAGACAACTAAGATGGTTTTAAACCTATTAGAAGGTCAAAGAATGTTAGAGTCAGAAGCTTTGAGAAAAGAAGTAAAACAGATCAAGGCTGAGATAAAATGTATTATGGATAAAGTATTAGAACTAGGTGACGGTGACTTAGCAATAGGAACTATAGAAGCTGTAAAACAAGGAGTTATTGATATTCCATTCGCACCTGCCAATGTAAATGCAGGAAAAATGTTACCAGCTAGAGACAATAACGGAAGAATAAGATATTTAGAAACTGGAAATCTTCCATTTACAGATGAGATAAAAGAATTTAATAGATCTGAATTACAAAAGAGAGCAGATGAAGAAAATAGAGAAGTTAGTTTCCAAATGACAGTAGATGATATATTTGCAGTAGGGAAAGGAAAATTAATAGGAAGACCCGAAGGATTTAAAGGATAGATTAACTTTTATAATCAATAGGAGAAGTATCATGAAAGAGAGGAGAGCAATAGGAATATTTGACTCTGGAATAGGTGGCTTAACGATCTTAAAAGAGATAGAAAAGAAACTTCCAAACGAGGATATAATATATTTTGGGGATAATAAAAGAGCTCCTTATGGAGATAGAGAGACAGAGGAAGTTTTAAATTTTTGTTTTGAAATAGTGGAGTTTTTAAAAACAGAAAAAGTTAAGTTAATAGTGGTGGCATGTAATACTGCCACTGCAATATGTGTTGAAGCTTTGGAGAAGGAGATAAAAATTCCTATAGTAGGAGTTATAATGCCAGGTGCAAAGGGAGCAATAAAAAAGACACTTACAAAAAAAATAGGTATTTTGTCAACACCACTAACAGCAAAAACAAATGCTTATAAAAAAGAAATCAAAAAAATAGATAAAAGTATAGAGGTTTTTGAAGTTGGTTGTGGACCATTATGTCAAATGATAGAATCACATTGGCAAGATACGCAAGAGAATCAAAAACTTCTAAAAAAATATATAGATAGATTACCAGAAAAAGTAGACACTGTAGTTCTAGGTTGTACACACTATCCTATCATTAAAAAGAATTTTGAAGCACAACTTAGTGGTAGAAAAACAGTAGATCCTGCTAGAGAAACAGCAAAAGATGTAATATTAAAATTGAAGTTAAATAAAATAGAAAATTTATTAACTGTAGATAGAAAGGTGAGTTTTTATACATCTGGTATTGTAGAAGAGTTTGATAAATTAGCCAAAGGAATACTTGGTCGTAAGATAAAAAGTATAAAAAAAGAACTATAAATAAAATATTTTAAGGGGATGAATTTAGATGAAAATAGTAAATATCGTATGTTCAGCAGGAAAGACAGGATTTTATTTTGATGATCAAAGAGCAATAAAAGCTGGAGCAGGTCATGATGGATTTGACTATGTAGGAGAACCTGTAACAGAAGGATTTACAAGGATTAGACAAGCAGGAGAATCAATATCTGTAATGTTTATATTAGAAGATGGACAAGTAGCTCATGGAGACTGTGCAGCAGTACAATATTCTGGTGCTGGTGGAAGAGATCCACTATTTTTAGCAAAAGATTTTATTCCTGTAATTCAAAAAGAGATCGCTCCTAAATTAATAGGAAGAGATGTTAGTGAATTTAGAATATTAGCAGAAGAATTAGAAGCTATGGAAATAGATGGAAAGAGATTACATACTGCTATTAGATATGGAATTTCTCAAGCTATCCTAGATGCAGCAGCAAAAACAAATAAAGTAACTATGGCAGAAATAATCAAAAAAGAATATAAAACAGATGTAAAAATCAAAAGATTACCATTATTTACTCAATCAGGTGACGATAGAAAAAATAGTGCTGACAAGATGATTATAAAAGGTGCAGATATCATGCCACATGCACTTATCAATCACGTAGAAACAAAATTAGGTCAAGATGGATCTATATTAAGAGAATATGTAAAATGGTTAAGCGATAGAGTATTAAAATTAAGAGAAGATGACAACTATATGCCAATATTCCATATTGATGTATACGGAACTATCGGAGTAATATTTGATCAAGATATTCAAAAACAAGCTGATTACTTAGCAACATTAGAAGAAGCAGCAAAACCATTCCACTTAAGAATCGAAGGTCCTATGGATTTAGAGGAAAGAGAGGCTACTGTAGATGCATTATCAGCTCTTACAGCAGAACTAGATAAGAGAGGTATTGACTTAGAGTTAGTAGCAGACGAATGGTGTAATACACTAGAAGACATCAAATTATTCGCTGATAAAAAAGCAGGACATGTAGTGCAAATAAAAACTCC
>JAGLEA010000216.1 GCA_023145315.1 Psychrilyobacter sp. | reverse complement strand
ATATTTAGAGATGAAAAATAAAAAAAACGTAGTTAATTTTTTAATTTATCAATACTTATTTTTATTATTACTAATAACGATAAATAAAATATTATTTTTCTATATAAACTTTCCTATAAAAAACACAGGTAAGTTTGTTGATTTTTTTGGTAGTGTTAAGTATGGATTAATATTTGACAGTGCCCTTACCTCTTATATATTACTAGGTGTAATAGGAATATATATTTTATATAAAACGTTAACTCTGGTGAGATTAGAAGTTGTTGGAAGATATATATATTATCTATATACCTTGATAGTAAGTTGTATTTTCTTTGTGATTATGACACTTGATATATGGTATTACAGCACTTTTGATCATCATGCAGATGTAACTGCTTTTGGTTATACTGGACATATGAACGAAATATGGAAAAGCTTTTGGATGGAATACCCGGTAATTAGAATATTTATTTGGATATTTACCTTAGTGATCTCATATGTAGTTTTTTCAATACTTAATTTTAATAAAATTAAGGAAAAAAGAATGTCATTAAACTTTCTAGAGCTAGGGAAATCCGTAATAACTGTAACTATAGCTATCCCGTTACTTATAATAAGTGCTAGAGGAGGAATGACAAGTGCTACTCTAACTTGGGGAAGGGCAGAGTTTTCACAAAACTATTTTGCCAACCAAGTAGCGTTAAATGGTGTTTTTGCACTCCTACAATCTGTAGATGTGGACAGAAATATGAATTCTAGTAGTGCCAATAGTATGAACTACACTTTGAGTGATGAAGAGTTGAAATATAATATAAGAAAATATGTTACTCAACCAAATGATACTTATCTACCAGGAAAGAATATATTAAGAAGGGTAACTGATACAGGAAAACATATGATTACACCAAATGTAGTTGTAATTTTAATGGAAAGTTTCATGGGGGCCAATGTAGGAGCTCTGGGTTATGAGCCTGATTTGACACCTAATTACAATAGATTAGCAAAAGAGGGGATGATCTTTAAAAATGTATACTCTGCAGGTAAGAGATCAAATAGAGGGGTTGTGAGTTCTATTACGGGGTATCCGTCAAGTTATGGACAAGCATTGATAAAAAAGTCTATTGTAGGAAGAAGATACTTTTACTCTATTCCTAGTTTACTAAAAGAAAGAGGATATAATACACATTTTTATTATGGTGGAGATATAGAATTTGATAACATGAAAGCATTTTTAGTTAGAAATGGAATTGATGACATATACGACATGGATGATTTTCCCAAGGAAGACAAAACGATAGCGTGGGGGGTTCCTGACGATAAACTATTTGAAAAAATGGTAGATAAAATAGGTAAAGCAAAAGAGCCGTTTTATGCAGAAGCCTTTACATTAAGTAACCACTCACCTTATGACGTTCCCGAATCTTTTAAAACTCATAGTGAAAAAGAATATCCTAGGATGTATAAAAAGTATGATGGAGTAGCTTTTGCTGATTATGCTATCGGTAGATTTGCAGATTCTGTAAAAGATAAAAAGTGGGCTCAAAATACAATTTTTATCTTTGTAGCAGATCACGGAGCTAACAGAAGCGTACCAGTGGGTATAGATTGGAAAAAATTTACTAATCCATTATTAATTTGGAGTCCAAATAAAGAGTTAGTACCACCTAAATCAACAGATAAATTAGGTTCACAAATTGATATTCTTCCCACTTTGATGAGTATGTTAGGTGGAGAATATGAGCACGCAACATGGGGAAAAGATTTATTGTTACAAGAAGATGGAGAAGGATTTGCATATGTCGTTGATTCAAAGTATATAGGAATTATTGATAAAAACTACATCTATATAGAAGATATCATAGGAAAAAAAGATGAACTTATAGATAAAACAACTCAAAAACAGGTGACTGATATAGATTTAAGTGGATATAGAGAAAAAGCCAGAACTTTTTTAGAATTATCTATAAAGCAAGAAAAAGATGGAACGTTTGGAAAAGAGGTTGAGAAAAAAGAGTAGACTAGCCTAAAACATAGGCTAGTTATCTAATATTATTTTTTTAGAAGGTGTTCGGCTTGATATTGTAATTTAGGAATCAAAAACTTTCATAAATAAATAAAAAAAGAGTAGACAAACTTCCATAAACTTGGTATACTTCTTCTTGTCCGGTAAAGAAAGTGTTTATCACATTTATCGAGACAAGTAGCTGTTTATCAGTTGAAATATAGGACATTAGCAA
>JAGLEA010000215.1 GCA_023145315.1 Psychrilyobacter sp. | reverse complement strand
TATAACAAGTTTGGCGAATCCTTACGAAAGATAAACATTATTGGATATAGTGAGATAATTGATTATATCAAGGGGGAGCTTAATTTAGAAGAAGCTATCTCTAATATAAAACAAAATTCTCGTAAATATGCTAAACGTCAATTTACTTGGTTTAAAAATGATCCAGATGTAATTTGGTTTGACGTTGAAAAATATAGCGAGAAGGAAATTCTTGATTCAATTCTGAACCTTTTGGATTAAAATAATAAATTTTTAAAACTTTTTTCACAATAAACCATAGTGGATAGTTGATATTTTAATTTTAGTATGTTATTATAATAGTGATGATATTTTAGGAGGTAGAATTTTGAAAAAATTTGGTTTTATGCTAATTTTCTTTCTTTTACTAGGATGTACTAATATCCAAACAAAACAGTCCTTACTTACACCAGAAGAGCAATCGTTAGGTGAGAGAATCGACAGTTGGGAATTAGAAGATGCTAAAAGAATATTGACTCATATAAGTTCAACTCTTGAACCTGAAAAATCTGAGGAATATCAAACTTTAATATCTGAAAAAGAAAAAGACAAGAAAGAATTAAAAAAATTATTAGTTCTTCTAAAAACAGCTTTTTCAAAGAACCAAATCTTTATTATTGAAAGGTATACAGAGAGTGGACTCAGAAATAAAATTAAGCTACATGAGTTGAAAAAAATTGATCTCAGTCAGGCTACTATAATATTTGGTAATCCTGTGTTTAATAAAGATCATGCAAACATTTTAACTATAATTAATTTTTATGACGATAGTCTTTATCTAGATATCACTTTTAGATTTAGAAATGGGAAGTGGAAAATAACAGATTTTAATGAAAGAGGGTGAGGTAGTGCAGGGTGAAGGAATCAAGATCATCATTCCATCTTCTTTGAAAAATCTCTCTTTAATAAGAGCCCTTGTTAAAACATATTTAATTTCAGAATCAATTACCCCAAAAGATGTTCTACGACTTCTTACCGTGATAGATGAACTAGCTACTAACGCTATTGAACACGGTTATAACTATAAAGATGGTGATATATCTATATTTATGGTGAAAGAAGATAGTCATATAAAAATCACCTTAGAAGATTTTGGTGCTGGATATGACAGAAGAAAAAAAAGTAAAACTGAAGGCGGTATGGGATTAAACATCGTAAAAGGTCTTGTTGATAGTTTTGAGATTATGCCCAAAGAAGTAGGAACAAAATTTGTAATATTAAAAAAAATCGAGGAGGAGCAAAAAAATGAACTCTAATTTTGAATTAATTGAAACAGAAGTAAACGGTATAAAGGTTATAAAAATTACTGGTGAATTAGATGCTATGGTAGCACCAAAATTAAAGGAAAGATTGGCTGCTTTAGTAGAAAACGAAACTTATAATTTTGTAATTAATTGTGAGGAACTAGGTCATATAAACAGTTTAGCTATGGGTATCTTAAGAGGTAAACTTAGAGAAGTAAAGGGATTTAACGGTGACATTAAGTTATCAAATTTAAATGATCATATCAAAACTATTTTTGAAATGATTGGGCTAGATGAGATATTTGAAATTTATACTACTGAAGAGGAAGCTTTAGCAAAATTTTAATAATATCTTAAAATTTTATTTTAAGAGGAGTTATACATATGAATACAATTATTATAATAGCAGCAGTTATAGTTGCAGGTGGAATTCTTTCTTCTGTACTTTATAAAAAATCTGTTATAGAAAAAAAGATAAGTGAATTAAACAATTTAGAAGACAGTGTAGAAAAAGCTAGACAAAAAGCTGAAAGATTAGAAAAAAGAGCTGTTGTTGATGCAGAATCAAAAGCTAAAGAAATTACAATCAAAGCTAAAGAAAACGCTTATTCTTTAAAAGAGGATGCAGAAAAAGAAATAAAAACAGCAAAAAATGAAATCTTACAAAAAGAAAATAGACTTATTAAAAGAGAGGAAACTCTAGATAATAAATTAGACAGAATTGATGCTAAAACTTTAGAAGTACAAGAATATGAAAAAGAATTAAATAGTAAGGAAAAAGAGATAGATATCTTAAAATCAAAGCAAGAAGAAGAATTAGAAAGAGTCGCTGAATTATCAAGAGAAGATGCGAAAAACATCTTACTAGATAAATTAAAAGATGACTTAATCCATGATTCTGCTGTTATGATTAGAAGTTTTGAGCATAAGTTAGATGAAGAGAAAGACAGAATGACACAAAAAATCCTATCAACTGCCATTGGAAAAGCATCTGCCGAATTTGTTTCTGACGCTACAGTATCTGTAGTTCAACTACCAAATGACGAGATGAAAGGTAGAATTATAGGTCGTGAAGGTAGAAATATCAGAACTATCGAGCAACTAACAGGTGTAGATATTATTATCGACGATACTCCTGAAGCAGTAGTTTTATCTTGTTTTGATGGTGTGAAAAGAGAAATAGCTAGAAACGCACTAGATAAATTAGTAAATGATGGTAGAATTCATCCTACAAAGATAGAAGAAGCTATAAAAAAAGCCACAAGCGAAGTGGACAAAGGAATCAAAGAAGCTGGAGAGCATGCTCTATTTGAACTTGGAATTACTGGAGTTCATCCAGAAGTTATAAAAGTTCTAGGTAGCTTAAAATTTAGAACGAGTTATGGTCAAAATGTTTTAACTCATTCTATTGAAGTGGGACATATTGCTGCTACATTAGCTGCAGAAATTGGTGCTGACGTAAAATTAGCTAAAAGATCTGGATTATTCCATGACATTGGAAAAGTACTTACTCATGAAACTGAAACTTCACATGGTTTATTAGGAGCTGAATTTTTGAGAAAATTCGGTGAAAAAGATCTAGTAGCTAATGGAGCCGAATCTCATCATCATGAAGTTGAATTCAGATGTATCGAATCTGTTCTAGTTCAGGCTGCAGACGCTATATCAGCATCTAGACCTGGTGCAAGACGTGAAACACTAAATACATATATCAAAAGATTAGAAGAATTAGAAGCTATCGCAACTTCATTTGAAGGTGTAGAATCATCATACGCTATCCAAGCTGGTAGAGAGATGAGAATCATTATTAATCCAAATATTGTTAGTGATGATAAAACTACTATTCTTGCTAGAGAAGTAGCAAAAAAGATCGAAGAAAACATGCAATATCCTGGACAAATCAAGGTGACTGTAGTTAGAGAAACACGATCTGTAGAATACGCAAAATAATATATAAATTTAGGAGTAGATTTTTCTACTCCTTTTTTGTTTTTCAATTAGGAGTAGATTTTTCTCTATATAATTTTTATTGAAAATATGATATACTTATACAATTGAATCAACTATTTTTTAGAGTTATAAGTGAGGTATTAGATGAAAATTTTAGTAATTGGAGATATTGTTGGTAAACCTGGTAGAGGTATATTAGGCGATTTTTTAGAAAGGAAAAAAGATAATTATGACCTTGTTATAGTTAATGGTGAGAATGCTGCTGCTGGATTTGGTTTGACTGAAAAAATAGTTAAACAATTTTACGGTTTTGGTGTTGACGTAATCACCACTGGTAACCATATTTGGGATAAAAAAGAGTTTATTGATTATCTAAAAAAAGATCATAAAGTATTAAGACCTCTAAATTACCCTAAGGGAGTTCCTGGAGTAGGTTGGAATATTTTCGAAACTTCTAAAGGTGTGAAAGTAGGAGTTATTTCTCTTCAAGGTAGGATATTTATGCCACCTATTGATTGCCCATTCCAACGTATTACCGAAATTTTAGATGAAATTAAAAAGAAAACAAAATATATTATTGTAGATTTTCATGCTGAAGCTACATCTGAAAAAATGGCAATGGGAAGGTTTCTTGATGGGAAAGTTTCACTAGTATTTGGTACTCATACCCATATACAAACTTCTGATAACAGGGTTTTAGATGGTGGTACTGGGTATATTACAGATGTTGGAATGACAGGATCTCATGATGGTGTTATCGGGATGACTGTTGAGACTGTATTGCCAAGATTTTTGACATCACTTCCTACAAAATTTAAAATTTGTGAAGAGATGGCTAGAGTTAATGGAATAGAGGTCGAGTTTGACGAATATGGTAAATGCAGTAATATTGATAGGGTAGATACATCTATTGAAGAAATAGATTTCGCTGATTTTTTATAAAAGGAGATATTTTAATGAACATATTAATTTCAAATGATGACGGTATCTATGCTGAAGGAATAAAAGTATTAGTTAACTATCTCAGAAATGATGGACATAAAACTTTTGTTGTCGCTCCATTAGAAGAGCAAAGTGGGACTGGACACGGGATTACCCTGCACCAACCACTTAGAGTTCAGGAAGTTTTTAGGGAGAGCGAGCAATTTGGTTATTCAGTTAGTGGAAAACCTGCTGATACTATAAAAGTTGCTCTTACTTACCTATATGATGAATCAAATATAGATTTTGTTATTTCTGGTATCAATAGAGGAGCTAATTTAGGTACTGATCTATTCTATTCTGGAACTTTTGCTGCTGCTGCTGAGGGAACTCTTTTCAAAAAAAATGCAATTGCACTTTCTCTTATCGTTGATGGTGACTATTTGTATTTTGAAAGTGCTGGAGAGTTTATAGTTGATTATTTAAAATCTATTCAAGGTAAGGTGTTTCCTATTGGAACTCTCCTAAATATAAATGTCCCCAACCTTTCTATAGGTGATATAAAGGGGATAAAATATACACGTCAGAGTAATAGAAAATTTAAAGAAAATTTAGTTGAAAGAAATGATACTCAAGGAAATAGATATTTTTGGTTAGGAGGTTCTCCTGTTATAGGTGATCATGTGGATAACTCAGATGCTCAAGCTATTGAAGATGGATATATCTCTATTACACCAGTAAAATTAGATCTTTACGATAATGAATTAGAGTTATTACTAAAAAAATAATCTTAATTTTAGGAGGATATAAATGGAACATTTTAAAGTTATAAGATGGAAACAAAGGTTTGAAAATTTTGAAAAATCTTTTCTTCTTCTAAAAGAATATATTCAGATTCCTAAACCTTCTAAAATTGAACGTGCTGGTGGAATTCAATTTTTTGA
>JAGLEA010000214.1 GCA_023145315.1 Psychrilyobacter sp. | reverse complement strand
AAAAAATCTCAAAAATAAAATTGAGTTCTACTTTTATTTTCTCTTCAAAATCTAATCTTCTAGTATTTTTATATAGGTCAAAATTTCTTTAGTATAGTTCAAAAAATCACCTTTACCGTTTTCTACAATAAATTTTATCACATCTAATTCCACAGATTGGTATTCGTGTATAACTATATTTCTAAAACCTACCATTTTCTCCATAACATTAGATGTTTTTTCTGTAAGAACTCCATTTTCTTTTAGTAAAGTAAATGAATCTCTACTTGATTTAGGTATTCCAAAAGCTACTTTTGAACAGATGTACATAGATAGATCTATAGATTGTTGACAAGCTCTTTGAATATTCAAAACTATCGCATCTTGATATAAATAATCATTTAATCTATTAAGATCACCACCATATATTTCATCTATTCTTTTAACACATCTTTCAATGCTTTCTATTTTACTTACTACTACTCTTTTCATCAAAATACACTTCCTCTCTTGTAGATTTCATCTATAACTATTTTTCTATCTTCTTCAAAAACTAAATATTTAGACAAAATTTTATATTCCAATAAATCGTTTTTTTTCCTATCTAAACAATAGATTAACTTGCCGTTTATTATTATTTCTGCCTGAAAATTTAAATTAGATCCATTAAAATCTACGAGATCTATTTTTCTACCTATTTTTTTTTCTAAGTCACAAATAAAAGTAAGTTTATCATCAAAGTTAAAATCCCCTACTATGGCTATGTCTATATCACTTTCTTCTCTCAGCTCATCCCTTGAAATAGAACCATATATATATATACTATCTACATTTTTTGTTTTTTGTTTTAATGAAAAATATTTTATTATTTTTTCTATATAATTTTGAACCTTCTCTCTAGATATAAATCGACTATTCTCCATAATCTTACCTCCTAGCAATATCTATATTCTCAAAATATATTACTATTACTTTACTAATAGAGAGGGAGGACGTTCAGTCCCCCCTCTAAATAATAAATTTATTTTTTTTCTACTTTTTCAAACAATTCACTTATAGATCTATTTTCAATTACTCTTTTTATTCCTTCAGCAAATAATCTATCTACAGATAGTATTTTTACTTTATCTATCTTCTTAGATTCAGGAATTTCTATAGTGTCTGTAATTATTATTTTCTTTAATGGTGAAGCTTCTAATCTTTCCATTGCAGGACCTGAAAATACAGCATGAGTACAACAAGCATATGAAGAGATAGCTCCCATTGCCATTATTGCTTCAGCACCATTTGTTATAGTTCCAGCAGTATCTATCATGTCATCAATAAATATTGCTATTTTCCCTTCTACCTCTCCGATTACATTCATAACCTCTGACATATTTGGTTTTGGCCTTCTTTTATCTATAATTGCTATCTTACAATCTAGCCATCTTGCTAGTTCTCTTGCTCTTTTTACTCCACCGATATCTGGTGATACTACTACTACTTTATCTCCTACAAATCCGTGTTCAATAAAGTTATTTGCTAATATTGGTAAGGCTTTAAAATGATCTACCGGGATATCAAAGAAACCTTGAATTTGGTTTGCATGTAGATCCATTGTCATTATTCTTGTTGCACCTGCTGTAGTTAGTAAATTAGCTACTAATTTTGCAGTAATTGGCTCTCTAGGACTTGCCTTTCTGTCTTGTCTTGCGTATCCGTAATATGGCATTACTACTGTGATATTTGCTGCAGATGCTCTTTTTAATGCATCTATGAATATCAATAGTTCCATAATACTTTCATTTACCGGTTCTGATGTTGGTTGAATTATAAAGACATGACACCCTCTTACACGCTCTCCGATCTTTGTTAATACTTCACCATCAGCAAATCTTAGTATTTCAGAGTCACCAAAACCTACACCTAAGTGTTCGATAATTTTTTTAGCTAACTTAATATTTGATGTTCCTGTAAAAATCTTTACGTTCTTAGCGTCTCTTATCATAATTACTTATTCCACCCCTCTTTAATAAATAACTTCCCTCTAACAACTGCTAATGCTTTAGCAGGTACATCCTTGGTTAATGTCGATCCAGCACCAGTAAATGCTGAATTACCTATAGTTATTGGCGCTACTAATTTCGTATCACTTCCAATAAATACATCTTTTCCTATAACTGTTTTATATTTGTTAACTCCGTCGTAGTTACAAGTTATTGTACCTGCTCCTACATTGGTATTTTCACCTATCGTTGCATCTCCTAAATATGTAAGATGTCCTGCTTTTACACCCTTTTCAAGGGTAGACTTTTTTGTTTCTACAAAGTTACCTATATGAACTTCCTCTTTTAAGTGAGTTTTTGGTCTAATATGAGCAAATGGTCCTATAGTTGCTTTATTTTCTATTATCGATTCTTCTAATGCAGAAGACTCTATCCTTACGTTATTTCCTATCTTACAATCTATTATTCTAGTATTCCCTATTATTTCACAATTTTCACCAATTGTTGTTTCACCTTGAATCAATGCACCAGGGAAAATAGTTGTATCCTGACCTATTTTTACACTTTCATCTATATAAGTTGATTTAGG
>JAGLEA010000213.1 GCA_023145315.1 Psychrilyobacter sp. | reverse complement strand
TGTACTTTTGAATTTACTCCTAATATTTCCATATTATCTTCTAAAATATAACTTTCTACAACTTCGTTTTTTTCTACTTGTATCTTAATTACATCTGTTAAATAATATTCCCCTTGAGCATTATTATTATCCATCTTCTCTAATGCTGCAAATAACTTTTTACTATTAAATACATATACACCTGCATTTACTTCTTTTATATTTTTCACTTCTTCATTAGCTTCTTTTTGCTCAACTATAGCTTTTACTAAACCATCTTTTTTTACTATCCTACCGTATCCAAATGGATCTTTATAGATCGATGTCAGAATAGTTGTTGTAGCTTTTGTTTCTAGATGTTTATCATATAGTTTTTTTAGTGTTTCTGCTCTCAATAGTGGTGTATCTCCACAAACTACCATTACATCCCCATTATAACCAGCTAATTTATCACTAGCCATCATAACAGCATGTCCTGTTCCTAATTGTTCCTCTTGGACTACAAATTCATTTTCTTTACCAGCTTTTTCAGATACAACTTCCTTCATATGACCCAGGATTAAAATGTTTTTTTCTACTCCTAATTCATCTAAAATATCGATAATTTTCTTCACCATGGGAGTTCCGTTTACTTTATGAACTACCTTGGGTAAATCTGACTTCATCCTTGTTCCTTTACCTGCTGCTAATATCAATGAAATTAAATTCATCTATACACCATCCTTTATTTTATTACTAAAAGTATATCATATTAAAAAACTATTTTCAATCTAACAAAGGTTTAAAATCCATGTAAAGTAATTTGATTCAATATTACTAACTTGAAACACAATTTTCACCTCTTTTCACCCAAATGATACACACCTTTAAATAATAAATTATTTTCTTTTAAAATATGATAAACTGTAGTATAAAAAATAGTGAAAAACCACGATAATTTGAAAAAAAGGAGAAAATTATGAAATCGGGATTTATAGCAGTTGTAGGTCGACCTAATGTTGGAAAATCTACACTTATGAACAAAATAGTAAATGAAAAAGTTGCTATCGTATCAAATAAAGCAGGTACTACAAGAGATTCAATAAAGGGAATTTTAACTATACAAGACTCACAATATGTATTTATCGATACACCAGGAATCCACAAACCTAAACATCTATTGGGTGAGCATATGACTAACACAGCTATTGCAGCTCTAAGAGAAGTAGAAGCAGTAATGATGGTATTAGATGGTACTCAGGAGATTAGTACGGGAGACCAATTTGTATTTGATAAGATAATGAAAGCTCCTAATACACCGAGAATTGCAGTTATAAATAAGATAGATCTTATGAAAGATCATGAAATAGAGGAAAAAATAGGAGAGATCAGAGCTAAATTAGGAGACTTTACAGCTATAGTTACTATGTCTGCTGAATATGCTATAGGAATCCCTAAATTATTAATGGCTTTAGAACCATTTTTAGAAGATGGTGTTATGTATTATCCCGAAGATATGTATACAGATATGCCAATGTATAAGATGATCATAGAAATTGTTCGTGAAAAAATATTAATTAGAACTCGTGATGAAATCCCTCATTCTATTGCTGTAGAGATAATAAATGTTAGTAGAAGAGATAATGGAAAAGACTGCTACGACATTAATATTTATGTAGAAAGAGATTCTCAAAAAGGAATAGTTATAGGAAAAAAAGGAGCTCTTTTAAAAGCAGTGGGTACAGATGCAAGAAAAGATATCGAAACTCTTTTAGAAAAGAAAATATACTTAAATCTTTGGGTAAAAGTTAAAGACAAGTGGAGAAAAAAGAAACCATTCTTAAAAGAGATGGGATACAACTTAGACGAATTATAATATAGCTATATAAATAATATAATATTTAGGGAGATTTTTTATGATAGAAGCAGTTGTGTTAGACTTAGACGGAACATTATTAACAGACGATCATATAATCACAAATTTAAATAAAGAAGTTTTGCAAAAACTTATTGATAAAAGAGTCAAAGTGTTTTTAGCTACAGGTAGAAGTTTTAACGCTATGAAGAGATATCATGAGGAATTAAAGCTTAGTACTCCTGCAATTTGCTATAATGGAGCAAAAATAATCTATAAAAACGGTGACATTTTGGAATTTCCATTAGAGAAAAAAAGTTTAGACGTTCTAACTCGATTAGGACGAAAGTACAATACTCATTTAAATTATTATAACAACGAAGTTTTATATGCCGAAGACACTAGTCGTGAAGAAGCAAAACTCTATACAGATATTTCTGGACTAGTTCCTGTACAGACAGATTATGATAATTTAGATTTTTCTACTTCTACAAAAGCTCTTTATGTAGGAGATAATGAAGTTTTACTTAGGATAGAAAAAGAGATTAAAGATGAATTAGGAGATGGTGTCTATACTACATTTTCAAAACCTTTTTTCTTAGAAGTTTTACACGGTGATGTGAATAAAGGTAGTGCTATGAAGAGGATTATGAAAGAGGAAAATATAGATATTACTAAAGTTATTGCTTTTGGTGATGCTCTAAATGATCTTGAAATGCTAATCTCAGCTGGGATTGGAGTAGCTATGGAAAATGCATTTGTAGAAGTTAAAAATAAAACAAAATATTCTACCCTTTCGAATAATAATTCTGGAATCGGGGAATATTTAAAGAAATACTTATAGAGGATTTTTAAAGATTTTGTGTATAATATACATGAAATCTTTTATATTATTCGGAGGAAAACTTATGAAATTAAAAAATTTAACTATAATGTTTATACTTTTATCTTTTATTGCTTATGGAAATGAAGATTCTCTCGCCTCTACCAAAGAAAAAAGTAGTGTTCAAATACTAAAAAAAGAACAATATAAAAAAATAATCTTAACAAAATGGCTTGAACCCGAAATCCTAAGTAATAAAAAATGGATAGAATATTCAGAGGATTATTCAGAAAAATTAATTATTCAATTTGAAGAAAATTATATAAGTAGTGAAATCTTAGTAGAAATAGGAACTGATGAGGAGCTTGTAAAAAAAAATATTAGAAAAAATATCTATAAAATATTAGAAATGACTACTAATTCTGCCTCCTCTACTGTAGCTATCGATGAAAAAAGCTCAATCGAAAAACATTGGATAAAAAAAGATTATCTTATAGGAGATGTTTTTGGTGTTAACCCTATAAATATAGGTTACCTTAGCAAAAAGTTAGTCGATGACAATAAAATAACTTATAAAACTTCTAAAAATCCTGCTGAAGTCGTAGCAACTATTAAAATAATGTTCCCAAAAAATAAATTGGGGAAAAAAGAAACAAAATATAGAAAAACCATTGATAAACACGCTTCTAATTTTAATATTCCTCCTGGCCTAGTATACGCTATTACAAAAGTGGAAAGTCACTTTAATCCCATGGCTAGATCACATGTTCCAGCATATGGACTCATGCAAATAGTACCATCTAGTTCTGGAAAAGATATAACAAAAAAATTAGAAGGTAAGAGAAGAACTCTTTCCCCTAAAGAACTCTATAATGGACATAAAAATATATATTATGGAACAGCATACCTTAACATCTTGTATCATTCATACCTAAAAGATATCAAAGATGAGAAAACAAAGATCTACTGCACTATCGCAGCTTATAATACTGGAGTGGGTAATGTTTCAAAAGCATTCACAGGACATACAAATATCCATAGTGCTGCTAAGATAATCAACAGTATGACAAGTGAAGAGGTCTATGAAAAACTGATAAAAGATCTACCATATAGCGAGACTAGATATTACCTCAAACATGTTAGGAGTTTTTTATACGATTACTATTAAATACTTTTTTGAGTTATTGAAATATAAGTCTATCTATAGTATACTACTCTTGTAATGAGGTGATATTATGGCATTTGCAAAAAATAAAAAAGCGTTTCACGAATATTTTATCGAAGACAGATTAGAAGCTGGTGTCGAGTTAATCGGTAGTGAAGTAAAATCTATAAAAGCTAGCCAAGTAAGTATAAAGGAAGCTTTTGTAAGAATAATCAATGGTGA
>JAGLEA010000212.1 GCA_023145315.1 Psychrilyobacter sp. | reverse complement strand
AAAATAGAAGAGATACCAGAGGTTTTAGAAGAAATAAAAAAAATAGAGACGGTGAATATAATAGAGGAAGAAGAAAATATAGAGCCTGAAATATCTAAAGAATATATAGTAGAAAATTTATCAATTCCACTATATTTAGAAGGTACTACTCTAAATAGTAGTATAGAAGAAACGGAAGTTCGAAATAGACAAAAAAGATTAGTGGAGTTTAGAGAAGAAAGATACCCTAGTTACAAGATAGATGATTTTTCTGATTTTAATCATTATAAGGCGTTAGATATTACTATACCTTTTGAAAATAGGGAACTACCAGAAAGAAAACTAGATAAAAAAATCTTTGCAGGGAAAGTAGATATTCATTGCAATAAGCAAATAATCTACGGCGTTTCTATAAAATCAAATATGAGTGGACAACTGCAAGTAATTGAGTTTAAAAACCATGATTTCACTTTAAAACTGCTTCTAAAGAACAGTGATGTTATTAATTATTCTTATAAAATTTCTGAGAATACAAATAATATTAAGGGAAAAAACGTGTATATATTTTTTAAAAATTTATTTAGTGGATTTGAATTAAACTTTAAAAATAAAAAAATTACAGGTCACTTTAAAATTACAGAAAAAGATCTAGCAAGTAAGATAGAGATAATTATAGATATGATTGACAAATATTCAGTAATTAAAAAGAAAAACAAGATAAAATCTATTAGTTTAAAAGATCTTCTAAAGAATACTAGAAGTTTAGATGTTTTATATAGCTATTACAACAATACATCAAAGGTATCACAATGTAACATCACTATTAGAGGTTATTTGACTGAAAATAGTAGTAAGATAGATAAACTATCTCTAAGTTATCCTATTAGTGTAAACTTTTTAGGAGTGAAAAAATCACTAATAGAAACTACAAATATTGATTTGGAGCCTTCTAATATCAAGCATGTAGATGATCGTTTAGAAGTTCAGGCATTTAGCACGGTTCAAACTATTACCTATAAAGAGATTTAAATTTATATAAACTAAATTAGAAAAGGACATATTATGTGTTCTTTTTTAGTTATTGCGTTTATGCTTTATTTTTTTACCTCTTACTTCTCTATTAAAATTAGTTTATAACTAGTTTTAAACTAATTCAATCTTGATATTATTAACTTTTTTGAGTATAATAAAAGGGTATCAATAATCAAAATTTTTAGGGGGATAAGATGTTTGAAGTAATGAGAAAAGAATATTTAGTAGAAAATATAGTTATTATGGATATTAAAGCACCACTTTTATCTAAAAAAGCTATGCCAGGGCAATTTTTAATAGTGAAAGTTGACGAAGTAGGAGAGAGAATTCCACTTACAGTATGTGATTACGATAGAGAATATGAAACAATAACTATTGTTTTTCAAATAGTAGGAAAAAGTACAGAAGATATGGCTGCTCTAGAAGTAGGAGATCATTTCCAAGATGTAGTTGGACCGTTAGGACAAGTGAGTGAATTTATTCATAAAGAAAGAGAAGAATTAAAAAAAGAAAAGATGTTATTTATAGCTGGTGGAGTAGGAACAGCACCTATTTATCCACAAGTAAAATGGTTATCTGAAAATGGTATAGAAGTAGATGTTATAATAGGAGCTAGAAGCAAAGAATATGTAATATTAGAAAAAGAATTTAGAGCATTAACTCCTAATGTATATATTTGTACAGATGATGGATCAGCAGGGTTACACGGTAAAGTTACTGATATGCTTCAAAAACTTGTAGATGAAGGTAAAAAATATGATCATGTAATTGCTATAGGTCCAATGATTATGATGAAATTTGCTGCAATGTTAACAAAGAAATTAGAAATACCAACAACTGTAAGTATGAATCCATTAATGGTAGATGGAACAGGAATGTGTGGTGCTTGTAGAGTAGTAATTGATGGAGTAGTAAAGTTTGCTTGTGTAGATGGTCCAGAATTTGACGGACATAAAGTAAATTTTGACGAAGCACAAAATAGATTAAGATTAAGAAGAGAAAATAAATTGGAACATGGAGAAAATAAAAATTGTCCAATTGAGCATGTAGAAATTACAGATCCTAAAAAAAGAGTTCAGCCAAGTATTTTAGAAGCAACTTCAAGAAGTCAATGTTTTGAAGAGGTAAACTTAGGATTTTCATTAGATGAAGCAGTAAGAGAAGCAAAAAGATGTTTAGTATGTAAAAATCCAAGATGTGTTCCAGCATGTCCAGTAGGAATTGATATTCCTGGATTCATAAAGGAAATTAAGGAAGCAAAGATAGAGGATTCAGCTAAGATATTAGCAAAATATACAAAGTTAGCATCTGTATGTGGTAGAGTTTGTCCACAGGAAAAACAATGTGAAGGAGCTTGTATAGTTGGAATTAAGAGTGAACCAGTAGCTATAGGATTATTAGAGAGATTTATAGGAGATTGGAGTTTAAATCACTTAGAAGTAGCTGAAACATCTAAAAATGGTAAGAAAGTAGGAGTTGTAGGAAGTGGTCCTGCAGGACTAGCAGCAGCAGCAGAATTAGCAACACTAGGTTATGATGTTGATGTATTTGAATCACTACACAAATTAGGTGGAGTATTAACTTATGGTATTCCAGGATTTAGATTACCAAAAACTATTGTAAATGGTGAGATAGATAGAATAAAAAAATTAGGAGTTAATTTTCATAAAAATATAGTTGTAGGAAAATCTATGACTGTAGATGATATGTTAGATGAGGGATATTCTGCAGTATTTATTGGGTCAGGTGCAGGATTACCTAGATTTATGGGGATTCCTGGAGAAAATTCAGTAGGTGTTTTATCTGCTAATGAATTTTTGACTAGGGTAAATTTAATGAAAGCAAATCAAAAAGGTTATCATACTCCTACAACAATTGGTAAAAAAGTAATAGTAGTAGGAGCAGGAAATGTATCTATGGATGCTGCTAGAGTAGCCAGAAGATTAGGAGCAGAAGCACACATTGTTTATAGAAGAAGTGCAGAAGAAATTCCTGCTAGACATGAGGAAGTTGAACATGCAATGGAAGAGGGAATCAAATTCAATCTATTAACTAACCCAATTGAAATTTTACATGATGAAACAGGACAAGTAACAGGTATTAAATGTGTTAAAATGGAGTTAGGTGAGCCTGATGAGAGTGGAAGAAGAAGACCTCAAACAATAGAGGGATCTGAATTTGTAATAGAAGCTGATACAGTAATTATGTCTATTGGAACAATGCCAAATGATTTAGTAACTGGAACAACTGAAGGTTTAGAATTAACTAGATGGAAAACAATTCATACTCTAGAAAATACAGAAACTCAAACATCTAGAAAGGGAGTTTTTGCAGGTGGTGATATAGTAACAGGTGCTGCTACTGTAATATTAGCAATGGGTGCAGGAAAAAAAGCTGCACATGAGATAGACCAATATATAAAAACTAAATAAATAAAAAAATTATAAGAAGGTTAGTTTATTAGCTAACCTTCTTTAAATAAAAAAAGGAGTGACTATGGACTTAAGAAAATATATATATGCCGGTGACGATTTAGGAGTTACATTTAAAGAGGATAAAACGGCGAAAATAAAAGTTTGGGCTCCTAATATTAAAAATATTCATTTGAATTTATACTCTAAACATGACTCTGAGAGAATAGTTTTTTCGAAAAATATGGTAAAATTAGAAGATGATATTTGGAGCATAATTTTAAGGGAAGAGGAAACAGGTTATAAAAGTTTGGAAAGATTTTTCTATGATTTTAAAGTAGAACATCTAGACGGAACAGTAAAAAAAGCTTTAGATCCGTATGCTAAGTCAATGGCAAGCTTTACTCCTAGTAAGGATCCAAATAATGTAGGAAAAGGTGCTATTATTTTTATAGACTCTGAGGAAGCAGGGAAAAAACCAGTGAGCATAGGGATGTCAAATTTAGCTTCTCCTACAGATATGATAGCTTATGAAGTACATATTCGTGATTATACAATTGGTATAGATATGAAAAATGCTGGAACTTTTGAAGCTTTTATAAACTATGAAGATGGAATAAATCATCTGAAAGACTTAGGAATAACACATGTTCAATTACTACCTATTCAAAATTATTTCACAGTAAATGAATCGAATAAAAATTATACAGATTTAGGTTCAGATTATAACTGGGGATATGATCCTCATAACTACTTTACAGTAGAAGGTTGGCTAGCTGCTGATGAGGTAGATCCATATGGAAGAATAAAGGAATTTAGAGCCTTAGTTAATAAACTCCATGCTAATGGAATAGGTGTTATTATGGATGTAGTATATAATCATACATATAAATGGGAAGTTTTTGAAAATCTAACTCCAGGATCTTACTATAGAATGTTTGGTGATGAAATATCGGGTGGAACTGGTGCTGGGCCTACAGTAGAGAGTAGAAACCCTATGGTGAGAAAGTTAATTATAGACTCACTTCTTTATTTTGTAGAAGAATTTGGTATTGATGGATTTAGATTTGATCTAATGGGATTTATGGATATAGAAACAATGAGAGCGATAAGAAAAGCTCTTGGTGAAAATATAATTTTACAAGGTGAAGCATGGAATTTTACAGATCTTCCTATAGAAGAAGCTCCAGTAAAGGGACATATAGCTAACTATCCACATGATTTGAATTTAGCTTTATTTAATGATAGTACTAGAGATTCGTATTTAGGAACTATGGAACAAGATGGGTTTATACAGGGTAACTATGACATGGCATATGTTTGTAGAGCTGGAATAATAGGGAATATATTAGACTACTATGATAAAAAAGTAAGTATAGATATTTATCATAGGTTTGCTCTATCTCCTAATGAAAACTTGCAATATCTATCTATTCATGATGGATTCACACTCTGGGATAAGATAAATTTATCCATTGATGGAACTATGGAATTTAGAGCTAAAATAGCTAAATTTAGTATGGGAATGCTATTTACATCTCAAGGTAAGTTAATAATTCAAGGTGGAACAGAGATAGGGTTGACAAAACCATTAGGAGAGGAGCAGAAGAAAAAAGATCCAGAACCAGATAGAGCACATACATCAGATCGAATAAATCACGATGATGATATTGGAAAAATAAATGATTACCATGAAAACAGTTATTCATCATCTGACTATGTTAATAAAATTAGATGGGAAAGAAAAGATCATCCTTTATTTAAAAATTTAAATAACTATATTAGTGGATTGATAAAACTTCGTAGAAGTGCAAATTCTTTTAGGTATTCTACAAGTGAAAATATAAAAAAAGGTCTAAAATTTATATTAGGAGATGATCTTAATTCTCATAGAATTATTGCCTATACTCTAGATAATAATGTAGAAGATAGCTATGCTGAAAATATAGAGCGTACTAACTATAATAAATATATAGTTGTTCATAATGGAGCTTTTGAGGAGCTAAAATTAACTCACGAAGAGTTTGAAAATAAGGTGGATATCTTAGTAGACTCTGAACAAGCTGGAATTACTCATATAGAGGATACAGCAATAAAAATAGAGGATGGAGTTTTAACTATAACACCTAATACAACTGTAGTTTTAGGAGTGAAAAATTAATTATAAATAGATAAAAAATTAACGTGTATCATAAATTAAGAGGAGAAAAATTTGTTATTATCAAAAGAAATAAATTATAAAACGGAAATATTATCAGGTCTTACTGTAGCTATAGCATTAGTTCCAGAAGCTATTGCATTTTCATTTGTGTTAGGAGTTGACCCACTTATAGGTCTATATTCAGCATTTATTATGGGATTAGTTACATCTATATTAGGTGGAAGACCAGGGATGATATCAGGAGCAACAGGTGCTATAGCAGTTGTTTTAGTAGCGTTAGTAGCTGATCATGGAGTAGAATATTTATTTGCAACAATAGTTCTAATGGGAATATTTCAGATATTGGCTGGAGTTTTAAGGTTAGGTAAGTTTTCAAGGATGATACCTCATCCAGTAATGCTAGGATTTGTTAATGGTCTAGCCATTGTAATATTTAAAGCTCAATTAGGTCAATTTAAAGTGATTGATTCTTTAGGGAATAGTTCATGGATGACAGGATCAGAACTATTTATCATGGCAGGATTGATAGCTTTAACAATGGGAATAATTAGATTTTTACCAAAGTTGACAAAAGTAGTACCTTCTACATTAGTAGCAATAGTAGTTACGACTCTTATCTCATTAAAATTAAATTCTATGGGGTTTGGATTAAGGACAGTTACTGATTTTGCTGGTAGAGAGTTATCAGGTGGGTTACCTAAATTTCACCTTCCAATGGTTCCATTAAATTTAGAAACTTTCAAAATAATACTACCTTATGCTATGATTGCATCATTTGTAGGATTAGTAGAGTCACTTCTAACGCTTTCACTTATAGACGAGTTAACAGATACTAGAGGTAGGAGTAACAAGGAGTGTATAGGACAGGGAATAGCAAATATTTGTAGCGGATTCACAGGTGGAATGGGTGGATGTGCTATGATTGGACAATCTATGATAAATGTTAGTTCAGGTGGAAAAACAAGAATTTCTTCAGGTTTTGCAGCACTGTCACTAATTATATTTATAATGTTTGGATCAAGCTTAATCGGGTTAATTCCTCTAGCTGCCTTAGTAGGAGTAATGTTTATGGTAGTTATAGGTACTTTTGAGTGGGAATCATTAAATTTATTGAATAAAATTCCCAAAAAAGATATCTTAGTAATAATTGTGGTAACTATAATCACAGTCCAAGTAGACTTAGCAGTAGCGGTAATAGCAGGGATTATAATCTCAGCTCTAATATTTGCATGGGAAAAAGGTAGAAGTATAGGAGCAAGTGTAACTTCTACAGAAAAAGGGATAAAAGTATATACATTAGATGGGCCTCTATTCTTTGGTTCAGTTGCTTTATTTAAAGAGTTATTTACTCCTCAAGAAGATCCCCAAGAAGTTTATATAGACTTTATAAACTCAAAAATTATGGATCATTCAGCTATTGAAGCGATAAATTCAATAACGGAAAAATATAAGGCACTTGATAAAAAAATACACTTACGACATCTAAGTGCTGACTGTATACTACTATTAGATAATGCACAAGAAGTGGTAGAGATAAATGTTTTAGAAGATCCAAAATACCATGTAGCAGATGACCAATTAGCATAATCAAAAAGATACCTATATAAAAGGAGCGAATAATTTATTATTCGCTCCTTTTTAGATTAAAATAGACTTCTTTGATCGGTATTACTCAGTCCATCTATAGCCTTTATCTCTTTTAACTTATCTATAATTGTTGTAGAAGCTTTTGTTCTTCTCTTCAGATCCTCGTATGAAGAAAACTCTCTGCCTTCTCGTTCCTTCATCATATTTTCTACTACTGCAGCTCCTAATCCATTGACAGCAATAAGTGGTAATCTTATCTTATCACCTTCTAGAATAAATTTAAAACCATTAGATTTATATACATCTACTCCTAAAAATTCAACTTTTCTTGCATTCATTTCTAGAATTATTTCAGAGAGAGCCATTTGTCCTTTTTGTCTGACATCCATCCGTGGCTCATTTTTTAACTCTCTAATCTTCCCTTTAACGCCATCTAAAGTAAGCATAAAGTCAGAGTCAAAATCATCTGCTTTTCGAGTTAGATATGCAGTGTAGAAGGCTTGTGGATAGTGTACTTTAAAATATGCAATTCTCATAGCCATCATTACGTAAGCAACAGCATGTCCTTTTGGGAACATATATTTGATTCTTTTACAAGATTCTATATACCAATCAGCCACTTGATGTTCCTTCATAAGATTAGAATATTTTTCCCATTGAGCCGCTTCACGACTTGGTCTTCCCTTTCTAACGAACTCCATAATTTTAAAGGCAACACCTTTTTCCACACCAGAATCGATTAGAAAGTTCATAATATCGTCTCTTACAGATATAACTTCTGATAGAGTTGCTTCACCTTTTTTTACAAATTCCTGTGCGTTATTAAGCCAAACATCAGTTCCATGTGATAATCCTGATATACGGCAAAGTTCAGCAAAGGTAGTAGGCTTAGTATCTACTAACATCTGTCTAACAAATCCAGTACCAAACTCAGGAACTCCATAAGTACCAACAACAGATCCAATATCATCCGGTAAAACACCTAAAGACTCGGTACTTGAAAAAAGTTTAAGAGTATCAGGATCAGCAAGAGGAACATCATATATGTTTACTCCTGTTAAATCTTGTAATAATTTAATAGTTGTAGGGTCATCATGCCCTAATATATCTAATTTAACTAATTGTTCGTCCATAACATGATAATCATAATGAGTGGTAATAGATGTGGAATTAACATCATTTGCAGGTCGCTGTACAGGTGTAAAATCATATATAGATTTTCCTTCTGGCACAATGATCATACCACCTGGATGTTGCCCAGTAGTTTTTTTAACTCCCTCGCATCCCATAGCAATCCTTTCTATCTCTGCACCTCTCATAGGAATATTATTTTCTTCAGAAAACTTTCTTACATATCCATAAGCATTTTTAGCTGCAAGTGTAGATATTGTTCCAGCTTTAAATACATTTTCTTTTCCAAAGAGTACTTCACAATATTTATGAATAACTCCTTGATACTCTCCCGAAAAGTTCAGATCTATATCTGGCACTTTGTCACCATTAAATCCCATAAATACTTCAAATGGAATAGTATGTCCATCACGAATCATCTCTATATCCTTGCAATTTGGACAATTCTTAGGTGGTAGATCTACACCACTTCCCTCTCTATCTATAAACTCAGAATGTTTACACTCTGGACATACATAGTGGGGATAAAGAGCATTAACTTCTGTAATATCCATCATAAAGGCTACTAAAGATGACCCTACAGATCCACGCGATCCTACTAGATACCCGTTGTCTAAAGATTCTTTAACAAGCTTTTGTGCTGAAAGATAGAGTACAGCAAAGCCATTTCCTATGATTGCATCTAATTCCCTTTTTAACCTTGCTTCAATGTGCTCAGGAAGTGGATTTCCATAGATAGTATATGCTTTTTCATAGGTCATATCTCTAACATTTTCCTCTGCATTATCCATCTTAGGAGGAAAAAATCCATCTGGAATAGGTTGTACTTTATCGATAAGGTCATTAATTAAGTGTGTATTTGTGATTACTACCTCGTTAGCTAGTTCATCTCCTAAATATGAAAACTCTTCTAACATCTCATCTGTAGTTCTGAAATATAGTTGGTTATCATATTGCCATGAAC
Source organism: Psychrilyobacter sp. (assembly GCA_023145315.1). GTDB lineage: Bacteria > Fusobacteriota > Fusobacteriia > Fusobacteriales > Fusobacteriaceae > Psychrilyobacter. The sequence continues at coordinate 951 of JAGLEA010000212.1, read as the reverse complement.
TAAAGGCTTGCCCACTACCATATCGGAGGACACTCCTAGTTAGGTATTCTTCAGGATCTAAATACTGTACATCACCAGTGGCCACTACTATTTTCCCTTGTTTTTTTCCTAATTCTATAAAGTATTTATTCATCTCTATGATATTATCATATGATTCTATCTCTTTTTTTTCTACTAACTCAGTATATGTACCACGAGGATGGATTTCAAAGTAATCATAATATTTAGCTAGTTCCTCAATTTCTGATTTAGAAGTTCCACGAAGATAAGCTTTTGCAAGCTCTCCTTCATTCCTAAATGTTCCACTACCACTACTAGCAATGATAAGCCCATCACGTAGTTCAGTTAGTAGAGATTTTGGGATTCTAGGTTTTTTCTGTCCATAGAAATCAATATGTGCTCGAGATGTTAGTTCGTAAAGATTTCGAAGTCCTACTTGATTTTTTACCAATATCATAGTATTCATAGTATCCATAAGTTTGACATCAGTATCGTATACATCATCAATTTCGTTTAATTTATATGCTCCCTTTGAGAGAACCATATTCATCATTTTCATAAATATATGAGCTGTAGCTTCAGCATCATCTACGGCTCTATGATGATTCTCTAGACTAACTCCAAGATGTTTTGCCATGGCTTTAAGGTTGTATCTTTTAAGCTCTTTAAGTATATTTTTTCCCCATAATAGAGTATCGATTACAGGAGGATCATATTCTGTATTAAGCTTTGCTTTTAATTTAGTTTGAATGAAACCAATATCAAATTTTGCATTATGAGCTACCATAGTAGCGTCTTTAGAAAATTCTAAAAATTTAGGTAAAATTTCTTCTAATTGAGGAGCATTAGCCACCATTTCATCGGTAATTCCTGTAAGAGTAGTAATTTTTTCTGGAATGGGTTTATTAGGATTGACAAAAGTTGAAAATCGATCAACAATAGTTGTTCCTT
>JAGLEA010000211.1 GCA_023145315.1 Psychrilyobacter sp. | reverse complement strand
TTTAATGTAAAAGGTGGACGATGTGAAGCATGTCAAGGTGCTGGTATTATCAAAATAGAGATGAATTTTTTACCAGATGTCTATGTAGAGTGTGAGGTTTGTCGTGGAAAAAGATATAATAGAGAGACTCTAGAGATAGAATATAAAGGGAAAAATATATCTGAAATATTAGGTCTGAGCGTCGGGGAAGCTTATGAATTTTTTAATAAAATCCCATCATTAGAACGAAAATTAAAAGTATTAGAAGATGTGGGATTAGAATATATAAAATTAGGACAACCTGCTACTACTCTATCAGGTGGAGAAGCTCAAAGAATAAAATTAGCTACAGAACTATCAAAGTTAAGTCGTGGACATACTATCTATATTTTAGATGAACCAACTACAGGATTACACTTTGAAGATATCAGAAAATTATTAGAAGTACTAAATAGATTAGTAGAAAAAGGGAATACAGTCGTGATAATAGAACACAATCTTGATGTAGTAAAAACAACTGACTATGTAATAGATATAGGCCCTGAAGGGGGAGATTTAGGAGGAGAAGTTTTAGCTACTGGAACTCCTGAGACTATTGTGAAATCTGAAAAATCATATACTGGTAAATATTTAAAAAAATTACTAGATTAGATTTAAACAATCTGAAAAAAAAGACACTTAGGAGTTGAAATCCTAAATGTCTTTTTTTTATAGTGAGTTCTCAATATCAGGTGAAATATTATACAAAAAATAAGCTTTTTCTTCCATACTAATCTTAGCTTCTGGAATTATATCTTTGTAGGTAAGTAATTCTGGTAAGAAATCATGAAAACGTAATTCTTCACGAAAATCAGGATTAAGTTGACTATTATCTTTAACAGCTTCTCTCATGATGTGCCTCCTTTTTTCAAATTAATCACGATAAAGGGAACCCTCTATATAAATTTACCCTATATTATTTTCATTTTCAACTATATTTTCCAAAAAAATTAAAGGTATAGAAAAAAGCTAGTAATAAAATTACTAGCTTTTTTGACAATAATGAAAATAAATATTAACTAGTAATCTCTATATTGGTAATTACATTAATTCCCAAAGATATTAATTCTCTAATTTTTTCTGGTTTATCCTCAGTATATATTGTAATTTTTTTACCTTTTGATATCATACTTAGAAATGTTTCTCTACATAGGTCAAAGTATTCAATACTAGGATTAACTATATCCTGATTATAAGTTTTTGCATATTTCTGAATATCAAATTGAGTATCATATATTAAAATTCCAGATTCTATTTTTTTTGTTAATCCTTGAAATCTAGCTATGCTCAAATGATTAAAGCTTGTTATATACACGTAATCTTCTAATTGGTATTTTTTTATACATTCAATCACTTTCTCTTCAATCCCAAAATAAGAAAACACTCCAGTTTTAAGCTCTATATTTATTATCTTTTCTTTCCCTTGAAAGTATTCTAAAACTTCGTCTAAAGTAGGGATTTGTTCCCCTTTAAACTCTTCACCTTTGAATACTCCAGCATCCATAGTTTTTAACTCTTTTAATGTAAAATCTTTAACATATCCAGTTGCATTAACTGTTCTATCTAAAAGTTCGTCATGAACAACTACCAATTCCCTATCTTTTGTAAATTGTACATCTAGCTCTATACCATCCATTCCTGCTTCGTAACTTTTTCTAAAAGCAAGCATTGTATTTTCAGGATAGTTAGCTGATATTCCTCTATGAGAAAGTATTACAGTTTTCCCCCACATTAGTTTCCACCGTTTCCTTCTAATTCTTCTGCTAATCTAGCTTTCTTTTGAGCTATTAATACAATTAATGCACAAGCTGACCCTACTAATGCTACAACCATCCCTATCGTAAATATTTTTTGATATGCTATAATTGGATTATTTGGATAAGTATCAATAAGTTTACCATTTAACGCATATGCCCAAAATATTGAAGCGTAGGCAGCGAAAGAACCAATACTCATAGATGCTCCTCTATATTCTTCAGGAATTTTAATTTCTGCAATAGGTGCCATTATTATTCCTTTTGCCAAAAATATTGAGAATGAAAACAATAATAATAGTCCTAAATTTGGCCATAACATTGCTGCTGTTTTAGGTAATACAATAATTCCTAATAAAGTCACTGCTGTTGCCAATAAAGCAACAAACATCATTTTTATAGATGATTTAAATACGAAGTCTGAAATAATACCTGATATTAATCCAGCTACGATTCCCATTGCTGCTGTATTTATTATTCCAAATAGAGCTGCTTGGGCAGTTGATATATGAAATACTGCTTGTAAATATGGAACTGTATAAATTAAGTTAATATAACACCAGTAAACTGTAAGTGAAGCTAGAGATGCCATCCATACCATAGGTATTTTAAATACTGCTATCAAGCCTTTTAAAGCTACTGTATTTTTACTTTGACCATCTGTTGATTCAGCCACTTTATTTTCAGGAACAAATTTATATACACAATATATCATTGGTAAAATAAGTAGTGCATATACAAACATACCTTTTCTAAATACACCTTGCTGAGCTAAAACTACTGCTCCACCAATTGTTGTAATAAGCGTTGCTAAAACTAAATTCATACCCATTTCTGCTGCTCTTCTAATAGATTCTAATAATCCAAAAGCCATCCCTTTATTGTGATCACTCGATAATACTCCTACTCCATTTACAACTGCTGGCCAGAATATAGCATCTGTAATTCCCCAAGTTGCAGCTATTACTGCTAATACAGAAAACGATGGTGTAAATAGAATTATAACCATTAAAGTTACAAACCTTACTACTAAACTAGTCATTAAAATATGTCTAATCATAAATCTGTTGTTAAACCAACCACCAGGAATATAAAAAAACATAGCAATACCTATTAAACTGAACAGTATTCCCATCTCAGTATTCGTTACTCCTAGTACATCTGTAAGCATTAATAAAAATGTTCCTTTAAATGCTTCAAAAGCAGAATATATTATCTGTCCTGACATTACCACTGTTAAAAAAGCCCACATCTGCTTATTCTCTTTAAACCCTATTTTTTCCATTAATTTCATAAATTACCTCCGATTTTAAACTAAATAGCTCTAAAAAAAGAAGATTAAAAGCAACCTAAATACTTAGGTCTTTTTAATCTTCTCTGTTTTCTCTAAGAATTATTTAATTTTATTTTTTACCTATCCAGTATACTTGAACTAAGTTAAAGTGTCAAGAAAAAGTTTAAACGTCCTAAAATAATCCATTTTTATATTACAAACTCTTTATATTTAGCTAAATCATATTCATTTAAATAAGTTTCTACATATAGTCCATCTTCTAAATATTCATGTTTCTGTACTTTCATATTTTCTAGTATATAATTAGCTTCACTACCAAATTCAAATGAAATTTTTAAATTTACTAATTTATAATCCTCTAGTATTCTCTCTTCTACAATATCTATTAAATCCCCTAATCCCTCTCCAGTTAAAGCAGAGATAGGAACAGAAGTTTCTAAAGGAGATGTTATCTCTTCTAATTCTTCTATACTTAATCTATCCTTTTTATTTTGTACTATTACAAATGGAATATCCTCTGCACCTAGTTCTTTTACTACATTTTTTGTCACCATAAGTTGATGCTCATATTCTTCATTAGATACATCCACAACATATAGTAGTAGATCAGCATCTTTTACCTCTTCTAGAGTAGACATAAAAGCATCCACTAATGCATGTGGTAACTTACTAACAAACCCTACTGTATCTGTTAATATAAATTCTAAGTTATCTTTTAATTTTACCTTTCTATGAAATGGGTCTAGTGTAGCAAAAAGCATATCTGCTGTAGGAGATTCTTGTTTACTCATAAGAGGATTATTTATTCTCAAAAAAGTATTCATTAACGTCGATTTCCCTGCATTTGTATATCCTATTAAGGCTACAGTTTTTAAATGACTTTTTTTCCTTTTGTTTTTTTGAACTTCTCTTTGCTTCTTCAATTTTTCTATAGCTTTTTCTACATCACTAATTTTTTTATCAATAGTTCGCCTGTCTAGCTCCATTTTTTTTTCTCCTAGACCTCTAGACCCTATCCCACCAGCTTGTTTTGATAGTTGAGTACTTCCCCCTACAATTCTAGGTTTTTCGTATCTCAATCTAGCTAACTCTACTTGTAGTTTTCCCTCTTTACTCTTTGCTCTATTTGCAAAGATATCTAGTATTAAACTAGTTCTATCTATGATTTCTAGATCTAATATTGATTCTAAATTTCTTATTTGTATTCCAGAAAGTTCATCGTCTACTAGCAGTATCTCAGCATCATGTCGTGCAGCTAGAGCTTTTATCTCATCTAACTTTCCTGTTCCTAGGTATGTTCCAACTTCTATTCTATTTTTCTTTTGACTCATAGTATATACTGTTTTTATTCCTGCTGCATGAGCTAATTCCTTTAACTCTGATAATGAATTTTCTAATGAAATTTCACTTTTTCTTGAAAAAACCTCTATTCCAATTACGATTGCACGCAGGTTTTCACTATCTATAAAACCTTTTACTTTTGCCATCTTCTACCCCTCCTAACTATCCTTGCGTTCTTAAATTTTGCCCTATGGTTTTCTATATTCTAAGTATACCATTACCTTATATTTTTTTTTAGAGTAAACCAAAATTTAACTCCATTTTTTAGATTTTCAACTCCATATTTTGATCTATGTCTTTCTAAAATTCTACTTACTATAGTTAATCCTAACCCTACACCACCATATTTTCTATTTCTAGATTTTTCTACTCTATAAAATGCTTTCCATATATTTTCTAATTTATCTTCAGGAATAGTTGATCCAGTATTTATAATTTCTATAGCTATATTATCACCTAGGTCTAGTATATTAAAGTCTAACTTTCCACCTTCATCTACATATGAGATAGCATTACTCATTATATTAGTTAAAACTTGTCTTATTTGAAATCTATCTCCTAAAACACTGACTTTATCTCCTAAATTTAATTTTAATTCAACTTTTTTTTCTGCTATATCTATCTTATATTTATTTATTTCATCTTTTATCATATTTGAAATATTAAGTTCTTCTTCTTTTAAATCCCCTATTGTTTCCTCTAGTTTTATTATTTCTAATAACTTATTTAAAAGATCATTTATATTCACACCCTCAGATATAATAGTTTTAAGGTATTCTTTTTCCTCTTTTTTATTTTCTACCATATCATAAAGAATCATCTCAGCGTGAGTATTTATAACTGTTATAGGAGTTTTTATCTCATGAGTAATACTCCCAATAAAATCTTTTCGTAGTTCATCAATTTTTTTTATTTTCTCTACCTCATCTTGTAGTTTTATATTAGATAGTTTGAGTGAGTTTATATTTTTTTCTAACTCCAAAGACAAAAAATTGATATTTGTCCCTAATTCTTCTAATTCATCTCCACTTTTTAGATCAGCTCTGTGTGAAAAATCCATCTTAACCATCCTACTAATAATAGAATTAAGGATTAGCACAGGTCTAGTTATATGAAGAGAAAAAAGATATATAAAGAATAGTGAGCCGATTAAAATTATTAATCCTGTATAAAGATAAAATTTATTAACTATTCCAACAGTACTTTTTATCGAGTCTAGAGATATTTTTAAAATAACTAACTCACCAGTTGGTAGGAGCTTGTAGTATTCTAAGTTTTTCATCCCCATGTGAGTATTAATTCTATTTCCCTCATTATTACTATCAAATTTTAAATTTTGATAAGACATGGTCATCTCTTTTCTATTTAGTCTACGTTGATTTTGATAGAAAGTTTGATCCGATTTACTTATCTCACCCCTTATATTTATAGTGATATTATATTTGTGAGAGTAGTTTTCTATCATCTCTTCTGTTGGAACACCGTTTTCTGTTATTAATTCCCTAGCTTCTTTTAATTGTTCTATTCTTTTTTTTGAATAAAATTCTTCTAAAAAATTATTATTTATGTATATCCCGCCTAATATGACTAAAGTAACAAGTCCAAGTGAAAACAAAAATACTTTATGAATTATTTTCAATCTATATTTTTCCACTGTTTTTTTCCACCTCAAATTTATACCCTACTCCTCTCACTGTTTTTATATACCCCTTTCCTATTTTTTTTCTTAAAGTTTTAATGTGAGTATCTACAGTTCTCGAGTCACCGTCATATGCAAAGTCCCAGACATCAATTAATATTTTTTCTCTATTAAGAGCTATCCCTTTATTTAACACTAAATAATTTAGTAGTTCAAATTCCTTTGGTGAAATATTTGAATCTATCCCTTCTACTAATACTTTGTGAAGATTTAGATCTAATTCTAAATCACCATATTTTTTATTATTTCCTATTAGGTTTAATAATTTTTTAACACGGGTAATCACTATCTTTATACTAAAAGGTTTTTTTAAATAATCGTTTGCACCTATTTCTAAGCCTTCTATCTCATCATCATCTTGTGTTTTAGCCGTAAGCATAAGTACGGGTATGTTAGACTCCTGTCTAACCATCTTTAAAACCTCTATTCCATTAATCTTAGGTAACATCCAATCTAGAATTATTAGATCTATTTTTTCACTATAAAAAATATCCATTGCCATAGCACCATCACTAGCTTCTAAAACTTCAAAATCTTCTAATTTGAGTATTTTTACTAATATTTTTCTTATATTTTCTTCATCTTCTACAACTAATATTTTCATAACTTCTTTCACCTCTAATTTTATATAAATAATACCTTTTTATTATGAAATTACAGCAATAAGTGCTCCTATTCTTTCCACTATCAAACTATAGAATTCCTCATTTAAATATGATCCTAGACACCCAAACATTATTAAATATGAAACAGTAGGTCGAATTAATTTTCCCTCTTTTCTTTTATTCAACCATAGTAATAATAATCCAAACAAGAAAAACAAGAATACTTCTTCTAAGGTTCTACATAATTTTATAGCTACACTAAAACTTATGATTGTAAATATTATGAATAAAAATATACTTCCATTTTTTCT
>JAGLEA010000210.1 GCA_023145315.1 Psychrilyobacter sp. | reverse complement strand
ATCATATAAAAAATGAATCCCCATCCCTATAGCAAACCCTATTATAAAGTACCTAAATCCAATCTCTTTTTCTCCACTTAAAAAGTGAAAAATCCCCTTTTGTTTCTCTAGGTAAAAATAAATAAAAATAAATAAAATAATGGGACTATGAGTCAAAATAGATCTATGTTTTAACTTAAATTTAAAATCCCAATCAGGATATTTAATTCCTATAAATATAGAAAAAATACCTAAGATAAACCCTATTATATCTATTACTGTAAAATCTAAACTTTGCATCTTGTAACCACCTCTAATTCATTCTTAATGACTATTATAATTTAATATATCCTCATATTCTTGATATCTTTTTTCACTTAAAATTTTCATCATATCTATATTTGAGTAGATTACCTCGTTCTCTTTCTTAAATTTTAAGATTTTAGTTACTTCTTTTTTTGTAAACCCTCTATATTTCAATCCTTTAGGAGTTAGAGTGTTTATTTTTATCTTTCGAACCACTCCACCTTCTCCAATTTCTAAATTTTTAGAAAGTTTTGTTATAGTTTTACTCCCTATTCCATCTAGTCTTTCTAATTCTTCTAAGTTATCTATTCTACCTACTAATTCTCTGTAATTATAAACTTTTTTAGCTATACTTAAAGTAATTCCTACTTTCAAATAATCTTCTAAAACAGCAGTATTTATATTTAATTTCTTACCTAATTTATCATCTTTACTGTCACTAGAGTAGATAAGTTCTTTTTTTAACTGAACCACTTTTTTCTCTGGTTTAATCTTATTATATACAAAACTCGTAAGTAATACTACTGTTATTATTATAATTAATTTTATATTTTGATTCATTTTCCCACCTCTCTCTAGATTTTATTAAAACTCCCTACCTAAATTATATACGGCAAGAAGTTTTAATTTATAACTATTTAAATAACTCTAATTTTTTAGGTAGTCTTTCTCTCATCTGTCTTACATAGGCAATTGGTTCTTTCGGGCTAACAATTCTTTTAATATTATCTACTTCACCAGCAACCTCAATTATAGCTTTAGTGATAGCTCCTCCTCCAAGACCTAGTGTAGATTGATTTTCCTCTATCATCTCTATGTTAAAGATAGATTCAGTTCCTTCTGTAGCAAATCCTAAGTTTTCACCCCAATCTACACTATTTTTTTGCCTATACATATAATATGGTTTCATGTTTTTTCCCATTGTTATATCATATAGTTTTTCTTCTATTTTTTTGTAATCTAAAGTTTGCTCACTATGATTATCTTTATATAGTAAAGATGCTTTTTTTATAGCAAGTACATGTGTCGTTAAATTTTCAGCTGGATATTTTTTTAATTCCTCTAATGTATATAAAATATCCTCTGTAGTTTCTCCTGGCAATCCAAGAATTAGATCCATATTTATGATAAATCCTAATTTTTTAGAATACTCAAACATCTCATCAAATTTATTTCTATCAAGTGGTCTGTTTAATTTTTCTAAAGTATTCAAATTAAATGTTTGTGGATTTAAACTAATTCTTTCTACACCATATTTTTTCATAATATCTAA
>JAGLEA010000021.1 GCA_023145315.1 Psychrilyobacter sp. | reverse complement strand
ATTGCGATGTTAAGACATGGTATCGATGACTTGAGAGCTTTTTATGAAAATGATATGAGGTTTTTAAAGCAGTTTAATTTTTAATAGAGAGAAAGTAAGAAAATTTGGAGGAAAAAATGTTAATATCTTTAGAATGGTTAAAAGAATATGTAAATATAAATGAAGGTGTTATGGAACTCGAAAATGCTTTGACAATGATAGGTCAAGAAGTAGAAGCAATAGAGGTGCAAGGAGAACACTTAGATAACGTAGTAGTAGGACATATAGTGGAATATGGACAGCATCCAGATGCGGATAAATTATCACTATTAAAAGTAGAAGTAGGAGAGGCAACACCATTACAAATAATATGTGGAGCTCCTAACCATAAATTAGGAGATAAAGTAATCGTAGCAAAAATAGGTGCTATATTACCTGGAAACTTTAAGATAAAAAAAGCTAAAGTAAGGGGAGTAGAATCTTCTGGAATGTTATGCTCGGAAGTTGAATTAGGAATAGGGACTGAAGCAGATGGTATAACTATCTTATCTAAAGATGCAAAGGTTGGTCAAGATATTAGAACTCATTTAAAATTAGATGATACTATATTTGAACTAGAAATAACTCCTAATAGACCCGATTGTCTATCTCATATAGGTATTGCTCGTGAAGTCGCTGCATACTACGGAAGAAATATTAAATATCCGACAGGAGATATCATAACTATTTCTGGTGGAACAGGAGTTCATGTTTCTATCGAAGATGAAGAGAGATGTAGTCGTTATACAACAAGATTACTAAAGAATATAAAAGTAGAAGAATCACCAGAGTGGCTAAAGAGAAGATTAAAGGCAATTGGACTTAGGTCTATAAATAATATTGTAGATATAACTAACTATATCATGTTTGAATATAACCAACCTATCCATGCTTTTGATGCAGATAAAATAGAGGGATCAAAAATAATAGTAAGAGCTGCAAAAAAAGGTGAAAAAATAACAACTCTAGATGGTGAAGAAAGAGAATTAAATAACGGTGAACTAGTAATAGCAGATGAAAAGAAAGCTATAGCTATAGCTGGGATAATGGGTGGAGCAAATACAGAAGTAGATGAAAATACAAAAAACATCTTATTAGAAGTAGCTTATTTTACACCAGCCAATATCAGAAAGACAGCAAAAAAATTAGGTTTATCATCAGATTCATCTTATAGATTTGAGAGGGGTATTGATAGGGATAATACAAAAACTGTCATAGATAGAGCTTCTCATTTAATTCAATCATTGACAGATTGCGATGTTGTAGGAGAATGTATAGATAAATATTTAGATCGTTACACTTCTAGAGAAGTTAACTTAGATGTAAAAAGACTAAATAAATTTGTAGGAAAAGAAATTGAATTAGATAGGATAGCAGAGATATTAAATAGTTTAAATATGAGAATAAATATGAACAGAAACGACCAAATAACTATAATTCCACCTTCGTATAGAAACGATATCACTAGAACGGCAGATCTATATGAAGAGATTATTAGAATGTATGGATTCGAAAACATAGAAGATAAGATGCCTATAGAAAATATCAAAGCAGGAACTGTGGATGAAGAATTCAGAATTACAGATATATCTAAAAAACATCTTAGAGATATGGGGTTACAAGAGGTTATTAACTATAGCTTTATCCCTAGAGGAAGTTTAGAAAAGTTAAAAATAGAAGC
>JAGLEA010000209.1 GCA_023145315.1 Psychrilyobacter sp. | reverse complement strand
TTACTTCTTCTATTTGAATTTCTTCTCCTACTAATTCTGGAATTAGTATTCTTATAAATTCATCTAAACTATTTTTTTTTATCTCAAAATTAATTTTCATTTTACTCCTATCTTAATTCATACTTATTTTAATCCTTTTTTATATGTTTCTTCATTTATTATTTTATCCTCGAATAATTTTTCTACAGATTTTTCCATAGTTATCATTCCAAATTTTCCACCCGTTTGGATAATCGATGGAATTTGATGGGTTTTCCCTTCTCTAATCAAGTTACCTATTGCAGGTGTCCCAACCATTATTTCAAGAGCTATAATTCTTCCAATTCCATCTTTTGTTGGAAGTAGTTGTTGAGCTACTACTCCTCTTAAAGAGGTAGAAAGTTGTGTCCTTATTTGTTCTTGTCTATCATGTGGAAATGAATCAATAAGTCTATCTATACTTTTAGCTGCATTGTTTGTATGTAGTGTTGCAAAAACAAGATGTCCTGTTTCAGAAGCAGTTATGGCAGCATCAATAGTATCTAAATCACGAAGCTCTCCAACTAAAATTATATCGGGATCTTGTCTTAAAGTATATTTTAATGCTTTCTTGAAAGAAGGTACATCTGTTCCTATTTCCATTTGCTCAACCAATGATTTATTATGTTTATATAAATACTCTATTGGATCTTCAATAGTTATAATATGAACAGATTCTTCACTATTTATTTTATCTATCATAGCGGCAAGAGTTGTACTTTTTCCACTTCCTGTAGGTCCAGTTATAAGAACTAATCCATTTTTAAACTCAGTAAACTTTTTTAATGTGTCTGGTAACTTTAAGTCATCAAAAGATGGAATTACTGAGTTAAGTACTCTCATAGATATTCCAACTGTTCCCCTCTGTCTATGAATATTTACTCTATATCTACCTAGTTGAGCTACTCCAAAAGAAAAATCATATACAGAAGTTTCCAAAAATGTAGCAAATTGAGTCTCGGTTAAAAGTTCTTTTGCTAAGTCCATTGTGTGATCGGGTAATAATCTATCAAACTCCTCTACATCAGCTAGCCCACCATTAACTCTAATCATTGGTTTTTTTCCTACTACAAGATGGATGTCTGAACCATCTAATTCATATGCTTTTTCCAAAATTTCTTTAATTTCCTCAAGTTTTTTAATTTCCATATTCTCCTCCAATTGATGCTTAAATTATAATTTAAAAACAAAAACAAGGAAAATTGCCCTTGCTTTGTTTAATTTATAATTTATTCAAAGGTTTATTCATATTTCCTTTTATTTATAAATAAGAATTCTCTTTTGAAAGGTGATTTTGTACATAATCTTTTACCCCTTCTTCTAAAGAGTAAAATTTTTGATTATATCCTGCTTTTTTTAACTTTAGCATCTCTGCACAAGTATAGTATTGGTATCTTCCACGTAGGTCTTCTGGCATAGGAACATACTCTATTACATCTGATTCAGATATAGTATAGTCATTTGCACCAGCTCGTACAGCATTTAGTATTAGATCTTTAAAACTTCTAGCTACTCCCGTCCCTATATTATATATTCCAGACTTGTCTTTGCTTTCTATAAAAAATCTAAGCACTTTTACAACGTCTTTTATATAAACGAAATCTCTTAATTGACCACCATCTTCATAGCCCTCTTTGTGAGATTTAAATAACTTTACCTTCCCAATTTCTTGATATTGATTAAACCCGTGGAATGCCATAGATGCCATTCTTCCTTT
>JAGLEA010000208.1 GCA_023145315.1 Psychrilyobacter sp. | reverse complement strand
GGTTTTAATTTTTTTAATTCTTCAGGAGTAACATCATCATTATATCCTTGTTCTCCTATCCCATAAGTTGCTGCTGATGAAGCGTATATATAGTTAATATTTCTCTCTGTACAAAATTTCCACAATTTTTTTGTATAGTTATAATTATTATCCATTAAGAAATCCATGTCTGCTTCTGTTGTTGCAGAGCAAGCTCCCATATGAACTACTGTTTCAATTTTTTTTGCATTTTCTTCAATTGATAACCACTCAAACAAATCATCTTTATGAATCCAATCATAGTAATCTCTATCTCTTATATTCAGCCATTTATCTTCTTTTTCCAGTTCTCCAGATAAAATTATATCATTTCTTCCATTTTCATTTAGTTCCCAAGTTAGTGCACTAGCAATAAAACCACTTGCTCCTGTTATTAATATCATCTCTAACCTCCTAAAATTACATTCTTTTCTAACTTATTTTAACATAATAACAATACTATCACAAATTTTTCACATTTAATCAAGCTTTCATTCAGATTAGATGATGTTCACTATAATTAATAATCATCATTTAATTAATAACTCAAGTTATAAACTAATAAAATTTTCGTTTTCTACACTAGAAAATTAACACACTAATATCTAAATTATGCTATAATAATGGGATTAATAATTTATTCCTATTGGAGGTACTATGAAAAATAAAATAATAGTTTTGGCTTCAACTATTTTCTTACTAGTTGGTTGTTCAAACTATGTTCCAGAAACAAATGAGGCTGAAATTCAAACTGATTCCACTATTAAAGCTCAAGAAAACTTTTCTAGTAGTGACGACAATGACAAAAATGATGAAGAGCTAGAATTTTCTAATGAAAAATGGTGGTTCTACTATAATGATGAAAATTTAAATACCCTTATTGAAATCGCCTTGGATTCAAATACTGATCTTAAGGTAGCTACATTAAATATTGAACAAGCTAACGCTACTATTAGTGCAGCAGACTCTAGTAATTTTAAAGCCGGAGCATATGCCAACGCTACTTACTATGGTACTAGTCAGGCATACACAAAATCAAAAGCTGTTCCAGGACCTATGGGTTCTACAGTCGTTCCTGAAAATGCATTTGCTGGGGAAACGGCATATACAGCTGGAATAGGTGTTCGAGCAAGTTATACATTTGATCTCTATGATAAGTACGGAAGTCTTGTCAAACAACAAGAGTATATCGCAGAAGCTGCAAAATTTCATGCTAAGTTAGTTGAGCTTAGTATAACGACTAACTTAGTTAAACTTTATGGTTCATATATCTACCAACATCAAGAAAAAGAAAACTTAGAAAAAAGATTAGAAGTTTTAAATTCTATAGAAGATAAAATTAAAGTAAGTATAAAATTAGGCCAAGGAGTCCCTGAGAATAAACTTAACATTGAAAAAAAGATTTTAGCATTAAAAACTTATATTAATTCCAATAAACTTCAAATCAAAATTACAGAAGAAACTATATTTGCACTTACAACATACAAAAATAAAGATGACGTCAAAAAGATCCTAAAAAATTCTATAAATGATAATTTTATGGGACAAGAGCTTATTATTCCTAACAAAATATCTTCTGATGTTATTATCAATAGACCAGATGTTAAATACTACTTGATGATGATTAAATCAGAACAAGCAAAACTAAAATCTTTAAAATCTGATTTTTACCCTCAAATCTCTATTGGAGGAGATGTTGGCTATAAAGGTTTAGGGATAGATAATAGTTTTAAAGACTTTCAATCATTAATGTGGTCATTTGGACCAAAAGTATACCTCCCTATATTCAACATGAGTGGAGTTAAAACTAATTATAAAATTGCAGGGTTACAAGTGAATACATTTGTTGCAAACTATAATAAAACTATCAACAACGCTATTAAAGATATTAATACGAAGTTGAGTTCTGCTAAGTTTGAGAAACTTAATACTATTAATTATAGTAATAGCTTTAAAAAAGATGAAAAAATATTTAGTAATTCTACCTTTAAATTGAAAATAGGTTCTATTTCAGAATTACAAAATTTAAACGACAAATATGATTTTTTAGATGCATCACTTCATAGTGATCAACAGAATTATAAACTCTTTACCAACCAAATAGACTTAATTAATAGTTTGGGTGGAGTTTATAAAAGTAAGGATCAGATAGAAGGTGAAATAGATCAAGCAGAGATAAAAAAAGCTAATGAAAAAAGACAAAAATCTCTAATTGAAACAAATTCTAAAAATTTAGAGGAACAGTCTGAAAATTTGAAAGAGCAACTAGAGAACCTAAAAAAACAAAAGGAAGCAAATGATAGAGAGTTAGATAGAATCAATAAAAATCAAAAGGAGATTAGATAATGTCTGATAATACTGAAAATGTTAAAATTATTGAACCTGAACAAAGTGAAGTAAAGAAAAAAAAGGCTAGGAAGCAAATAGGATTATTTATACTGCTTGCACTTATTGTAGGTGGACTATATTTTATTTATTATGTCACATATGCTAGTCACTATGAATCAACAGAAAATGCCTATGTCACAGGAAATCAAACTGCTGTAACTTCTCAAATAGGTGGTAGTATTACAAATATAGCTTTTACAAATACTTCTAAAGTTGAAAAGGGACAAATTTTAGTCGAATTCGAAGCTACTGATTATATATTAGCATTAGAAGGTGCAAAGATAGGTCTTGCACAATCTGTTAGAGATTATTATGCTCTTGGGAGTAATGTTGATAGCTATAATAACGCTCTTAGAGAAGCTCAAAACAACTTAAATAACGTACAAAAAATTTATAATAGAAATCATGAATCTTATAAAGCAGGGATTATTAGTAGACAAAACATGGAAGCTAGTACAACCCAACTTCAAAACGCTAAATTAGTGGTTTCACAAAGACAAACAGCACTAAGAAATGCTAAATTACAAGCAAATTCAAAAGATGTATATAGTCATCCAGCTGTACAAAGTTCAATTTTAAAGTATAAACAAGCATCGTTAAATTTATCTAGAACTAAAATTTATTCTCCAGTTAATGGTACTATTGCAAAAAAATCGATCTCAGTAGGTCAAAAAATATCTAATGGGTACCCTTTATTTTCTGTTATAGATCTTGAAAATGAATGGGTTGAAGTTAATTTAAAAGAAAATCAAATGAAAAAAATACAAATTGGAGCTACTGTTGAGTTAACAAGTAGTCTAAATGGCAAGACATATAAAGGGTACGTTGTAGGGGTAGCTGCAGGTACAGGAAATGCATTTTCTTTATTACCACCTCAAAACGCTAGTGGTAACTGGATTAAAATAACTCAAAGAGTACCTGTAAGAGTTGTTTTTGATAAGGAAAGTTTAGAAAAAAATGGACTTCTACCACTTGGAACTACTATGGAAGCCATAATAAATACTAGTGATATTGTCGATGAAGAAGATTTACCAATTCTAGAATATAACTCATCAAATCCGTATATTTTAGATGCAGCATCAATTAAGAAAACTATTAATAAAATTATTAAGGAAAATTCAAATTAATGATTTAGGAGGGCTAGATGTCTAAAACAGATGATAGAATCACTGGAAAAATAATATTTATAACTATAGCCCTTGCTACAGGATCATTTTTAAACATGCTAAACGCAAGTATTGTTAATGTTTCCCTAACCCATATAGCTGGAGACTTCGGTATAGCGACTAGTAAAAGTACTTGGATTATAACTTCGTATTCTGTTTCTGAAGCTATAGTTCTACCTCTTATTGGGTGGTTAACACTACAATTTGGAACTGTTAAACAGTTTGTTTGGTCTACAATCTTATTTGCTATAGCTAGTATTTTATGCGGACTAAGTTTTTCATTGCCTACATTAGTTGCTGCTAGACTTTTACAAGGAGTTGTGGGAGCTAGTATGATTCCACTCTCACAAACTCTTATTATGAGAATTTTTCCAAAGAGTAAGCAAGGACTTGGAATTGCTATTTGGACTATGACTCTTGTACTTGGCCCTATTTTAGGTCCTGTTATAGGAGGAGCTATTACAGATGTAGCTTCTTGGAGATGGTGCTTCTACTTCGGTGTTCCACTTTGTTTTGCTTCTAGTATGATTATCTATCATATGTTCAAAGAAGAGTATCATAATGAAAAATTTACATATATAAAAGCTGATAAAGTAGGTATAGCTTTACTTATCTTAGGTATTGGAACTTTACAAATATTTTTAGAACAAGGAACAGATTTAGACTGGTTCTCTAGCCCACTTATAACAGCTTTAGCTATTACATCTTTTATGTCTATAGTTATTTTAGGTATTTGGGAGTGGCATCATGAAGCTCCAGTAATTAACGTAAGATTATTTTTAAATAAAAATTTTACAATAGGTGTTCTATCGCTTCTAGTGGCATCTGCTGCATTTTATATGACTGCAGTTATCCTACCATTTTGGTTACAAAATGTTATGGGATACACATCATTTATTAGTGGTAAAACTACAGCTACACTAGGTATTCCTATACTGCTACTTTCCCCTATTATTGGTAAATATACTGATACGGTTGATAATCGTTACCTTGCTATTGCTGGATTTTTACTATTTGGATTGATTTCATTTGGTACCGCTAACTATAGTTTAGATGTTACTTCGTCATATGTTTCTATGACTAGGGCGTTGAGTGGTATAGGTTTAGCATTTTTCTTTGTTGCTTTAAACAATGTTTCCCTAGGTAGTATCTCACCTGTAAACCTTGTTGCAGCTGCTGGGATCTATAACTTCATGAGAAATTTAGGTAATAGTATTGGAAGTTCTTTATTTATTCCATTATGGAATAGAACTCAAGCATTTCATCATGAAGTTTTGGCGAGTCATATCCATACGGGAAATCCTGAATATTTAAAAATGGTTCAGTCTCTCCCCGGAACTCTACAACAAAAACTTGTGGCTCTCAATGGAATTATTAGTGCAGAAGCCGCTACCATGGGAGTCAACGATGTTATACTTATAGCGGGAATCATAGTACTGTCTCTTATCCCCTTTATGTTTTTAGCTAATCGAGCAGTTGGGGCAGCGGAAGGTGGACATTAAATAATTGCAAAACAAAATTATGAGCAAATGGTGCTAGTATAGATAGATTGCGTCAATATTGATTTATGGTATAATATTAAAAAAATGATTAAGGAGGCTCCAATGAATGGGCAAAACAGAGATGATATTAAATCAGGATTAGAAGTTGCAATAGTTTTAAAAAATGATCAAAGAAGTGGGAGATTAACATATGGTGTAGTGGCAGATTTATTGACAAATAGTAAATTTCATCCCCATGGAATAAAGGTAAGGTTAAAAGATGGACAAGTTGGTAGAGTAAAAGAAATTGTAGAAAAAAAGTAATTAAGATAAAGAGTAAAAAAATTAGAAGTGATAAAAATTATTAATCCTATGAGCAAAATTCGATCAAATGGAAAAAGAAAACATGATATATTTATGCTATACTACTAAAGTATAAAAAATAAAATTTCAGGAGGAACATTATAATGAGAAAAACAATAATCGCAGGAAACTGGAAAATGAACAAAACACACACAGAGGCAGCTAAAACATTAAAGGAATTAGCAGCATTAGTAATAGATAAAGAAAACTTAGGTGGAGTAGAAGTAATCATCGGAGCTCCATTTACAGCTTTAGAATCAGCAGTAAGAGCTACAGAGGGAACTCCTATTGCAATAGCAGCAGAAAACATGAGTGAACACGCAAGTGGAGCATTCACAGGTGAAATATCAGCAACTATGTTAAAAGAATTAGGAGTAGAATATGTAATCTTAGGACATTCTGAGAGAAGAGCTATCTACGGTGAAACTGATGCTACAGTAAATGCAAAAGTAAAAGCAGCATTAAAAGCAGGATTAAAGCCAATCTTATGTATTGGAGAGCAATTAGAAGATAGAGAATCTGGAAGAACAAATGAAGTTAATGGAACTCAATTAAAAGGTGGATTAGAAGGTGTAACTACTGAAGATATGGCTAATGTAATCGTAGCATATGAACCTGTATGGGCTATTGGAACTGGTGTAACAGCTACTCCTGAGATGGCAGAAGAAACTCATGCATTCGTTAGAAGTGCATTAGTAGAATTATACGGAAATGCAGTTGCTGAAGAAGTAACTATCCAATATGGTGGATCAATGAAACCAGGAAACGCACCAGAATTATTAGCACAAAAGAATATTGATGGTGGATTAATCGGAGGAGCAGCATTAGAAGCTGATTCATTCTACGGTATCATCGCAGCAGGAAAGTAATATTAATTAAATAAAAATTAGTTTAGACACAGAGTTACACAGAGATTTACTCGGTG
>JAGLEA010000207.1 GCA_023145315.1 Psychrilyobacter sp. | reverse complement strand
GTATGGGGTTTTTTATTTTTATAAATATTTTTATGAGGGGAGTAAGATGGATTTTTTTAAACTAGAACAACACGGAACAAATGTAAAACAAGAGATAATAGCAGGAACAACAACATTTTTGACAATGGCTTACATTATATTTGTAAACCCAGGAATACTTGGGGAAACAGGAATGGATAAGGGAGCTCTTATAACAGTAACTTGTTTAGCAGCTTTTGTAGGGACTATGATAACGGCACTTTGGGTAAATGCACCACTAGCTATGGCACCAGGAATGGGTCTAAATGCGTTTTTTACATATACTTTAGTATTTGGAATGGGAGCTACATGGAATGTTGCATTAGGAGTAGTGTTTATATCAGGAATAATATTTTTAGCTTTAACGATGACAGGTTTTAGACAAAAAATAATTGATGCAATACCTCTACAACTTAGATTAGCAGTAGGAGCAGGAATCGGGTTATTTATAGCATTTATTGGACTACAAAATTTAGGACTAATAGTTGCAAATCCAGCAACACTAGTAGGATTAGGACCAATGACTCCTACAGTATTATTAGGGTTATTAGGATTACTAATCATGGGTGGACTAGAGATAAGAAAAGTAAAAGGTGGAATTTTAATAGGTATCTTAGTTACAACACTTATTGGAATGTTATTTGGGTTAGTACAACTACCAAGTGCCATAATATCTACCCCTCCATCGATAGCACCAATAGCTTTTAAATTAGACATTTTAGGAGCATTAAAGATATCTATGATTGGACCTATCTTCTCATTTATGTTTGTAGATCTATTTGACTCAGTAGGAACTATCGTAGCGTGTGCAAATGAAGCGGGAATGATAGATGAAGATGGAAATATAGAAAATGTAAGTAAGATATTAGAAGCGGATGCAGCAGCAACTGTAATAGGATCATTATTAGGAACAAGTACAACGACAACATTTGTAGAATCGGCATCTGGAATAGCAGAGGGTGGTAGAACAGGATTAACATCAATGACAACTGCAATTCTATTCTTTTTAGCTATGTTTTTTACTCCAATTATCGGGATAGTTCCATCATTTGCAACAGCTCCAGCACTAATAATTGTAGGAGTATTTATGTTTAAAAATTTGATAGATATAGATTTAAAAAATATAGAAGTAGCAATTCCCACATTTTTAACGATAATCTTAATGCCACTAGCATATAGTATTAGTATGGGAATAGTTTTTGGATTTATCTCATATGCTGCAATTAAAGTAATTTCAGGGAAAATGAATGAGGTTAAGCCTACAATGTGGGTAATAGTAGCTCTATCAGTAGTAGAATTAATTTTTTAATAAAAAATATAAACATTAACTAATTAGTTTAATATTTTGGGCAAGTAATTTTAATTACTTGCTCTTTTTTATGGTATACTGAGAGATAATATGAAAAGTAAAAAAATGGGGTGAAGAGATGAAGAAAACAGTATTTATATTTGATTTTGATGGGACGATAGCAGATTCTTTACATATGGGAATAGAGATATTTAATAAACATATCGCTAATAAGTATAATTGTAAATCAATAGATACAGATAATATTGAAGAATTAAAAGGAAAAAGTACATATGAATTACTAAAAGAACATAAGATAAATATATTGAAAGTTCCACTTCTTTTATATGTTGCTAAAAAATTAATGGAAGAAAAGATGGGAGAGATAGAATTAATAGAAGGGATGAAAGAAGCTTTAAAAGGTTTAAAAAATAAAGGTTTTAGAATGGGAATATTAACTTCTAATAATAAAAAAAATGTAGAGCTATTCTTAATACATCATGGATTAGAAGATCTTTTTGAATTTGTGTATTCTGAAAAAAACCTATTTGGAAAGGATAAAGCTATAAAAAAAATGATTAACACGGAAAAATTAGAAGATATAATATATGTAGGCGATGAAACAAGGGATGTAGAAGCTTGTAAAAAAGTAGGAGTTCCTGTAATAGGAGTTAGTTGGGGATTTAATACTAAGATAAATTTAGAAGCTCATAAACCTAATTATCTAATAAGTAGCCCACAAGAATTAGTAAAAATAGGAGAAAAAATAGAAAAAAATGAGTAGATTGCATAAATCTACTCATTTTTTTCTATTTAAAATCAATATATTTTTTATTTTTAAGTAACCGAATAAACATAAATACCCTTTCTTGCATAGATTCATATAGATCCTCTTCTTTTTCTAGAAGAATATTTATGATATCATAAATCGTATTTTTCCCATCTATATTTTCCCAAACAATAGTTCCAAGTCCATTTAATTCTAAAGTACTAACTTTCTTTTTCTTTGTCATCCACCTTAAAAACTTTTGAATAATACCATCATGGGTAAAAACAAGATGGATATTACCATCTTGTTTTTTGTAATCTAAATGAATCTTTACAGGTACTACATCTAAAAAATTTTCATCTGATTTGTTAACATTTGTCTTCATAGATACCACCTACTACTCAGGTAAATTTTCATCAGAAGCTTTTCCTGACACTACTTGAGAATAAATCCATCCTCCTAAAGCAATAAATATTACAAATCCTATTGTTGAATTTTGAGTTATAGCTCCAAATTTTGCTCCGAAAGCTGATAAGTCTTTACCAAATGTTATAAATCCTGCAATCAAGATACCTATTAATGCATCTCCTGCAACTAACCCTGAACATAGTAAGATACCTTTTTCAACTCTTCCTTTTACTTCTGTTTTATTTGCTTTATATCTCTTTTCAACAAAACTTCTAACTAATGCTCCAGTTAAGATTGCTGATGATAATGAAATTGGTAAATATAATCCTAAAGCAATAGGTAAGATAGGTAACTTTAGTAAGTCAATCATAATACCAATTACTACTCCTACTATTACTAATGTCCAAGGGATATCTCCAGTCATTACACCTTCAGATAACATTCTCATAAGTCCTGCTTGAGGAGCTGGTACAGCTGCTGAACCTAGTCCAAATGCCTTATGTAACATCAATACTACTCCACCTGCTGCAAATGATGCAACTACTAATCCTGCAAACATAGTCCACTCTATTTTCTTTGGTGTTCCACCAACTAAATATGTATGCTTTAAACTTTGAGCTACTCCACCAGATGTAGATATTGATATACA
>JAGLEA010000206.1 GCA_023145315.1 Psychrilyobacter sp. | reverse complement strand
CCTAGATATACATTTGATGCTGCAAATATAACTGCAAATAATAATCCAATTCCTACAGATATAATAGTTGTTTCTGACATTGCTGTATCCATTGATACAAATGGTTTAAAATTTTTCTTTTGTTCACTCATTTTATCCTCCTATTTTATAGTGCTTTTATTCACTAATGTTTAATTATGATACTATTTTTCTATTTTTAAGTCAATATTTATTTTAAATTGGTAATATTTTTGAAATGTGTAGTAAATATTTAGACAAAAATAGGAGAAAAAGTATCACTTCTTCTCCTATTTTATGGGTTGTTAATTATTTAATTTTGTTCACAAAATTTTCACCATATTCAATACAGCTTTTGATTCCTGCCGCATCTGGTTTCCATTTTAATTTAAGCCCTTCATCAACAAGTGTTAATCTTGTTTTTTCTAATAATTCATTTAATACACTCACCGATTTATCGTTCCATCCTGAACTTCCAAAAGCTCCAGTACTTTTATTTTTAAAAGCCAATCCGCGAACACTCTCTAGAAGAGATGCCATAGATGGTAAAATTCCATTATTTATAGTTCCTGATCCAAATAAAATAGCTTTTGATTTAAAAATCTCTGTAGAAAGCTCATTATGGCAGGTTTTTGCACTATTAAATAGTTTAATAACAACATCAGTATCGATATTTTTTATACCTTTGGCTATATTTTCAGCCATAATCTCTGTACTTCCCCACATAGTATCGTAAATTATTGTAATTTGATTTTCTTTGTAATCTTTACACCACTTTAAATATTTTTCAACTATTTGAAGTGGATTTTTTCTCCAAACTACACCGTGAGATGGACAGATTATATCGATAGTTAAATTCAAAGATAAAACTTCTGTTAATTTTCTTTCTAAAATTGGGCTAAAAGGATTTAAGATACAAGCATAATATTTCAGTGTTTCCTGCTCTAGAATTTCTTGATCAACAAGGTCATTAAATAACTCTGTTGCTGCAAAATGTTCACCAAAAGCATCATTACTATATAAAACGTTATCAAAACTAGAGTAAGTCATCATACTATCTGGCCAGTGCAACATCTTCATTTCTACAAATGTTAGAGTTCTCTTTCCTATATTTAAAGTGTCGCCTGTTTTTACTTTTATACAATTAAAATCTCTATGATAGTACCCTTTTAAAATTTTCTCTCCCTCTGCTGTACAATATATAGGCAGATCTGGAACCTCTTTTAGTAATTCAATTAAACCTCCACTATGATCAGGCTCATTATGGTTCATAATTACGTAATCAATTTTATTTAAATCTACTACTTTTTTTATTTTCTCAATCCAAACTTTAGAAAACTCAGCTTGCACACTATCGATTAAAACTACTTTCTCGTCTTTGATAATGTAAGAATTATAAGATGTTCCATTAGGTATAGATAGCTCCTCTCCATGAATGTAACGAACGTCTTCATTTTGAATCCCTACCCAATCTACTCCATTTCCAATTTTTACTATTTCCATATAAATTCCTCCCTAATTATAAAACATAGTTTATTATGCCATAAAATTAAAGTTAATTTCTAAATATTTAAAGAGTTTTGAGCTAGTTCTTTAGAAGAAGTTTTAATTAGAAACCTCTTTTTTTGAATTAAAATATTTAATCATAAATATAGACCAGATTACTAAAACTACACTTATTACATGGGGTGCACGGAAACCATAGAACATAAGATCTTCACTTCTAAAGAAACTAACGAAAGTTCTAATCAAACTATATTCAATAATATAGATAAACCATACTACTCCAGGTTTATAGTTTTTGTGTCTAAAGTAAAGCCAAATAGATAAAAAAGCTATAAAATTTAAAATTAATTCATATAGCATAGCAGGGTGCAGTGCTAACCCTGGAAACTCTGTTCCAGCTGGTGAAGGATCAGGAAAGACAATTCCCCAAGGAACAAGCTCATGAAACTTCATCTGTGCTGTTAAACTAAGGTGATTATACATATCAAACCACTCTACAAATTTTGGTTTAATAGAAAAGATAACGCTAAATGGTGTAAAAGTAGGAACTCCATGAACTTCCCCATTAGCAAAATTTCCTATCCTTCCAATAGCTTGACCAAGGATAAAGGGTGCAGCTGCAATATCTCCTAAACTCCACATAGATATCTTATTCTTTTTAGCAAATAAATATGTACCTATGATTCCACCTAAAATTCCACCATGAATAGCCATCCCGCCCTTCCAAACAGCTATAATATCACCTGGATGACTAAAATAATAAACATGATTAAATAGAACATAGTATAATCTTCCACCAATTAACCCGGAAATCATAGCAACAAAAGCAAAACTTTCCATAAGATTTGGATCATATCCTTTTTTCTTTCCACCTAATTTAACTAACTCAATTCCTAATAAAAATGCAATAGCATACATAAGACCATAATAATGTACTTCAAAACCACCAATTGTAAAAAAAATTGGACTCATAAAAAACCTCCTAAAATCATAAAATTCATTGAAATTATACCATAATTTAAAAAATAATTAGGAATAATAATTATATTATTTATTTCACTTGATAGGAAATTGAATATTTGTTATTATATAGTATATAATAGTAGTGAAAAGTAAAAAACTTTAGTAACTAGTAATTTAGGAGGAATAAAATGCATAATGTTGAAAATCTTACAGAAGATATTTTTTGGATAGGTGTAAATGATAGAAAAACACAAAGATTCGAAAACTATTTACCTTTAGATAAGGGAGTTTCTTACAACTCTTATTTAATTTTAGATGAAAAAGTAGCACTTATAGATACAGTAGAAATAGGAACAAGTGAAAGTTTTTTAGAAAAATTAGAAGGCGTATTAGGGGATAGAAAGGTAGATTATCTAATAATTAATCATATGGAACCTGATCATGCAGGTGCTATAAAGGATGTAATCAGATTATATCCAGATATTATGTTAGTTGGTAATGCTAAAACATTCCCAATGTTAGACGCGTTCTATGATTGTTCAAAAGAAAGATGTATGAATAATAGAATGGTTATAAAAGATGGAGACACTCTAGAATTAGGTAAACATACTCTAAATTTTGCAATGGTGCCTATGGTTCATTGGCCAGAATCTATGGTAACTTTTGAGTCTTTTACAGGAACACTATTTTCAAATGATGCATTTGGAAGTTTTGGATCTCTAGATGGTGGAATATTTGATGATCAACTTAATTTAGATTTTTATGAAGATGAGATGAGAAGATATTATTCTAATATAGTAGGTAAATATGGTGTGCAAACACAAAATGCGATAAAAAAATTAAGTGGATTAGATATAAAATGTATAGCTCCTTGTCACGGTCCTATATGGAGAACTGACATAGCTAAAGTAATAAAACATTATGATGCTTGGTCGAAGATGGAACCAGAATCAGAAGGTGTTGTTATAGTTTATGGTTCAATGTATGGAAATACAGAAAAGATGGCTAATTCAATAGCAAGCCAACTTGCAAAAGAAGGGATTGTAAACATTAAGATGTACGACGCATCTAAAACAGACCACTCGTATATAATTAGTGATATATGGAAATATCAAGGGTTAATAATAGGATCATGCTCACATAATAATGCAGTATATCCAAAAGTACAACCAATCTTATCAAAACTACAAAATTATGGACTTAAAAATAGGTATTTAGGTATCTTTGGAAACATGATGTGGAGTGGAGGAGGAGTTAGAGGAATACAAGCTTTTGCTGACTCACTAAGAGGGGTAGAGGTAATAGGAGAATCTGTAGAAGTAAAGGGAACTCCTAAACCAGCAGACTATGCTAAGTTAGAAGCTATAGCAATTGCAATGGCAGATAAATTAAAAGAAGTAAGAAAATAATAAAAAGCAAGGGACTCCTAATTTCTAGGTAGTTTCTTGCTTTTTAAAATATAGAAATAGAGGTGTTAATTATGATATATTTTGATAACGCTGCTACAACTCTTCCTAAACCGAATGGAGTGGGAGAAGCTATGGTAGAAGCACTAAATAAATTTGGAAATCCAAGTAGGGGTGGACATAGATTTTCGTTAGATGGAGCAAGAATTATCTATGAAACACGAGAACTATTAGCTAAATTATTTAATATAGAAAGTCCACTGAATATAGCGTTTACACAAAACTCTACAATGTCATTAAATATGGCAATTTTAGGATTAAAGTTAGAATTAGGAGATGAAATCGTGAGCTCAACACTAGAACATAACTCTGTTTTGCGTCCACTTTATAAATTAGAAAAACTAGGGGTTGAAGTTAAATTTATTGATTCTAATAATATTGGGAACTTAAACTATGAAAAATTAGAAAAGAGTATAACAAGTAAAACAAAGGCAATAGTAGTAACTCATGGATCAAATTTAACAGGAAATTTAGTAGATTTAGAAAAAATAGGTAAGATTGTAAAAAACAACAACTTATTATTTATAGTAGATGGATCTCAAACGGCAGGTGTATTTCCTATAGATGTAAAAAAGTTTAATATAGATATATTATGTTTTACAGGACACAAAGGACTAATGGGACCAGGAGGAGTAGGTGGAATATATGTATCCCCTAATATAGATTTAGATGGTTATATTGTAGGAGGAAGTGGATCTCACTCCTTTGATCACGAACACCCTAAAACTATGCCAGATAAACTAGAAGCAGGCACTCCTAATATTCATGGATTAGCGGGTTTGAATGCTAGTCTAAAGTATATATTTGAAGTAGGTGTAGATAAAATCCGAGAAAAGGAACTTAAGCTAGCTAGATTTTTTTATGATGAAATAGAAAATATAAATGGTATAAAAATTTATGGTGATTTTAATACGAAGTATAGGGCTCCAATAGTGTCGTTAAATTTAGGAGATATACCATCTAGTGATCTAGCTTTAGCATTAGAAGAAGATTATGATATAGCTACAAGATCGGGAATTCATTGTGCTCCCCTTATGCATACTGATTTTAAAACAGAAGAACAAGGAATGGTAAGGTTCAGTTTTTCTCATTTTAATACAAGAGAGGAAATAAAAATAGCAGTAGAAGGATTAAAGGAATTGGGTACAAATATATAGCAAAAGAATACAAATATTTATATTAGTATTGACAAAAACCCAAAGCTATAATAAACTATTGTTGTGAAATAATCATTAATTAAGGAGAAAGGTTATGACTAATAGAGAAAAGGACGTTTTAAAATTAATTGAAAGTAATCCCATGATCTCTCAAGATGAAGTGGCAAAAATGTTGGGAATAACAAGATCCTCTGTAGCAGTCCATATAAGTAACCTTATGAAAAAAGGTATAGTTAGAGGAAAAGGATATGTTTTATCTAAGGAAGAGCCTTATGTTTGCGTGATTGGAGGATCAAATATTGATATCCAAGGATATCCTGAAAATTCGCTTATTTTAGGAGATTCCAATCCAGGATTTGTAACGACATCTTTAGGTGGTGTAGGAAGAAACATAGCAGAAAATCTTACCCGACTAGGGATAAGCACTAAATTTTTAAGTGCCGTAGGAGATGACGAAAATGGGAAAAGAATTCTTAACCACGCCAAATCGATAGGTCTCCATATGGAAAACACCCTGATAGTCAATGGTGAAAACACTTCTACTTACCTCTGTGTATTAGACAAAAAAAGAGAGATGAATGTAGCTATCTCCTATATGGATATCTTAAAAAATATTGATATTAATTATATAAAAAAGAATGATTATATTATTAAAAACTCAAAATTTTGTATTATAGATGCTAATCTACCAAAAATTGTAGAGTATTTGGTAACATCTTATGATGTCCCATTTATTTTGGATACAGTCTCTGCAAGTAAAGCTAAAAAAATTAAAGATTTAGTTGGATATTTTCATACGATAAAGCCTAATAAGCTAGAAGCAGAAGCTTTATCTGGAATAGCTATAAATGATGAAACTGATCTTAAAAAAGTTGGTCAATATTTTGTAAGTAAAGGTGTTAAGAATGTTTTTATTACTTTGGGATCAGAGGGAGTATATTATAAAACGCCAAATATAGAAGGAATTATGGTTCCACCAACAATGGAAATGGTTGGAGCAACTGGAGCAGGAGATGCTTTTGTAGCTGGATTAACTTATGGATTATTTAAGAATAAAGATATAGAGGAAGAGATAAAATTTGCTATAGGAGCATCAATATTAGCCATTTCCTATGAAGAGACAATAAATCCAAATATAACCCCTAGCTTAGTAAAGAAAACAATAGAAAAATTAAATTTTAAAAATAAAAAAATAATTTTATAAACAAAGGAGTATATTATGTTAATTTATGAAAAGTATGTAGACATCAGCACTGAAGTTATGGAAGCACTAAACAATGGACAACCTGTAGTAGCATTAGAATCAACTATTATTTCACATGGAATGCCTTATCCAATGAATGTTGAAACTGCAATAAAAGTTGAAGATATCGTTAGAAGTGAAGGTGCTACTCCAGCGACAATTGCAATTTTAAACGGTAGGTTAAAAGTAGGGTTAACAAAAGAAGAGATAGACTACCTTGGGAAAGCTGGAGAGAAAGTTATAAAAACAAGTAGAAGAGATATTCCATTTATTATAGCAAATGAATTAGATGGAGCAACAACTGTAGCTTCTACAATGATAATTGCTAATATAGCAGGAATTAAAGTTTTTGCAACTGGTGGTATTGGTGGAGTACATAGAGGAGCAGAAACAAGTTTTGATATATCTGCTGATTTAGAAGAGTTAGGAAGAACAAATGTAGCGGTAGTTTGTGCTGGTGCAAAATCTATATTAGATATTAATTTGACTTTAGAATATCTTGAGACTAAAGGTGTACCAGTAGTCGGATATCAAACAGACGAATTACCTGCTTTTTATACTCGAAAAAGTGGATTTAAAGTGGACTATAATGTTCAAAGCCCAAGTAGTTTAGCTTTAGCTTTAAAAGCAAAATGGGATTTAGGACTAAATGGTGGTTTTGTAATAGCTAATCCAATTCCTGAAAAATATGAGATGGATTTCAATGTAATTACAAGTGCTATAAATAAAGCTGTAGAAGAAGCTGAAAAATTAGGGATAAAAGGAAAGGAAAGCACGCCATTTTTATTAGCTAAAGTAAAAGAGTTAACAGGTGGAGATTCCCTTGAATCAAATATTGAATTAGTATATAATAATGCTAAATTAGCTGGAAAACTAGCTGTAGAATATTCAAAATTATAATAATTAAATTTTTAAAAGTCACCAAATAAGGTGACTTTTTTCATAATCATTATTTTAGATACTCACCTTTGGCTATAAGCTCAGCGGGACCAGTCATGAATACAGTCTCTCCTACCTCTATTTCTAAGTCTCCTAAATTAAGGTGTACTATTACCTTCCCGTCGAGTAATCCTAATTTCTTTCCAACGATAACACTAGCACATGATCCAGTTCCACAGGCAAGAGTGTGACCTGCCCCTCTTTCCCACGTATCTATCTTAATCTCTGTTGAGGTTACAAGTTCTACAAAATTAACATTAATTTTTGCAGGGAAAAGTTCATGATTTTCTATATATTTACCTACTTTTTCGATATCAATATTTTTTAAATCTTCTACAAAAACCACAGCATGAGGAACTCCCATTAAAATAGCAGAAACTCGATATGTTTCACCATAAACTTCTAATTCTTTATCTAGAAAACTATTATTAGAAAAGGACATAGGAATTTTAGAAGTTTCAAATGTAGGAGTTCCCATATTTACTTTAACGCTAAATAATTCTTTATTAGGAAATATATCCAATGTGAGCAATCCTGAAAGTGTCTCAACCCTATAAGTCGTTCCTTCTAATATATTATTGTTATAGATATAGTTTGAAAAACATCGAATTCCGTTACCACACATCTCACCTATACTGCCATCACTATTAATAAATATCATTTGACATCTATCGTTTTTATCAACTAAAATCATAATACCATCAGCACCAATCCCAGTATGTCTGTTACATGCTTTCAATGCTAATTTAGAAAACTCATCATCTTTAATTCCATTATTTAGTAAGTTATTATAGTTAAAAATAACAAAATCATTTCCTAATCCGTGATACTTTTCAAATTTAATCATTATCCACATCCTTATTTTTATAAATAATTTAATCTATTCCTGTTGTTAATATAATAATTTTACCATAAATTCTAATGAATTATTGAGTTTAATTTTGACTAATTTCATTTTCAGAACATATGAACAATTTCGGTTGACTCAACAACTCTTTTATGTTATACTTAATTAAATAAATTTAAGGAGGTTTTCATGAAAAGAATTATGCTTTTAATATCGATGTTTTCAATTATAGGAAATGTCTCTTCTTTTGCAACAAGCTCTACTCCAAAAAATATAAATCAATCAATATTAAATTATGATAGCTTAAATGGTACAGGATACTTTGTTAATGCAAAAGGTGGAACAATGGGCAACCAAAATGGAAAACCTTTTGATGATGTAACAGGAAAAGCATATGTTTCTGGAGATTTTGCTGAAAACAATCCTAATGATACTATCATTCCTACAACTAAAGTTTTTTCTGCTCAAAAATTTAGTGGTACTGCAGTTTCAGATTCACCTTTTTTTAAGGCATTTATATATAATATTCCAAACACTAAAGATTATTCATTTGAATTGCGTAGAAAATTAGATATTAAATTTATAAAATCATTTACTTTCGATACTGAGACAGTAAAATATACAATGAGTACTAATCCTTCTAATGAAATTAGTGGGGATGCTACAGTTAGTGGATTATTATTTGATACTACAGGATCTTCTGTAGACGTTGTTAATACAAATAATTTTAGTGCTACTTTACATTTGAACTCGAACTTATTATTAACGAACCTTAGAAAAGTAAATACTTCAGGAACAACATACTCGTTTAAAGTTGATGTAAGAAAATTTTCAAGTTTAATAACGAATGAAGATGTGGGACAATATTTAGATAGTAATTCTTCTAAAAGTAATAATTCGTATAGTAAATTGTTTTTCTCTAATATGTTTAATGTTTCAACAAAAGAAAAGTTGAACTCTATCTTGAACGAGACTTTTGGAACTACTATTTTCCCTACGCTTACAAAACAAACTTTTGAT
>JAGLEA010000205.1 GCA_023145315.1 Psychrilyobacter sp. | reverse complement strand
GCTTCTTCTTTTTTTCCACAACTAACAAACAACATCGTTGCTGCCATTAATAACATTAATACTTTTAACATTTTTTTCATTTTTTTCCCCCTTTTAGTTTTTTATATAATTTTAATAAGTTATATATTATTTTATAAATCTATCTGGATAGTTTGTTATAATTCCATCTACCCCAAATTGATTAAATATCTCACCATGCTCTATTTCATTCACTGTCCATACAAATACTTTTATTCCTAAAGTTTTAGCAACTTTCATTAATTCCACACTTAAAAATTCACCTGAGCAATGTAAACTATATATATTTAAGTTATTTTGCTCTATATAATCACCAATATTTAGAAGTCCTGCCGTTATTAAAAGTCCTACTCTTAATTCTGGTTTGATTTTATTGATTTTTTTTATGATGCTATGATCAAAAGATGAAATAATTATATTTTGATCTATTCTGTCTTTCTCTTCTAGAATTTTAATAACTTTCTCTTCTATACTGTTTTTTTCTCCTAATAACACTTTTATTTCTAGGTTTAATATTTTATCTTTAGGTATGATTTCTAATAATTCTTCTAGAGTCATTATTTGTTCTGAAAATTCACCCTTTCCAAACCAAGTTCCAATATCTAATTTTCTTAATTCCTCTAATGTTTTTCCTCTTACAAACCCAGTTCCATTACTTGTTCGCTCTAGTGTCCAATCATGAATAACTACAACTTTTCCATCTGCTGTTAGTTGTAAATCAACTTCAAATCCATCTGATCCCATCTCTAATGCTTTAATCATTGCTAGCTTTGTATTTTCTGGTGCATAACCAGAAGCTCCTCTGTGTGCTATCGTTTTCATAATTTTTCTCCTTTTTATTATTTAAAAAAATGCGCTATAAAATATTGTACAAAATACAATAATTACAACCCATCTCTTTTACTCTTATAGGATATTCTTTTTATAATTTATAATACAATATTTTTTTATTATTGTCAAATTAATCTCGTACATTTTGATCTGTTTTTGGTTACTTTTTTCACTTTTATTCTATATTCTAGAAAATAAAATCTTTATTCTTAGTAAATTCAAAAAAAACTAACTAAATAAATAGTTAGTTTTTTATTTCTATTATTTTTTCTTAAATACAAATACTGCTGCTCCTGCTACTAATAAAGCTCCTAAAATTCCAAAGATAGTTTTATTACTACTTTCTTCTTTTTCAGGTGTTGTTGCTTCTACAGTTTTAGTATCAGCTTCTACTTTTGCTACTTTTTTATCTGTATCAGTATCTACTACATCGTCTACAGATGTTGTTGTTTCCACTTTTTTTTCTTCTACTTTTACTGGTTCTGATACTTTAACCTCTTCTTTCTTTACAGGTTTCACTACTTTCTTAGCTTTCTTCTTTGGTTTTGCTGCTGGTTCTGATACTGCTTTATAATCTTCAGCAGAAACTGTTGTTTCCTCTGTTTTCATTTCTTCTGCTGGAGCTACCTCTTCTGGTGTTACTACAGTTTCCTCTTGTGGTTGCTGTGCTACTACCTCCGTTGTTGTTGTTTCTTTTTTTACATTTTCATCTTTACCAGAACAACTAACTAAAAACGCAGTTATAGCTAATACTAACATTATTTTTTTCATAATAACCTCCTATTTTATACGATATTATAATACTTTTCTTATTGAATCTTTTGTAAATGTAAGTCTAACACCTTTATCTACTCTAACTACAATAAATCCGTCTGTTATTGATACTACTTCACCTTTAATTCCACCAGTTGTAACTACTTCCTTACCTGCTGCTAAACTATTTACCATTTCGCTGTGCTTTTTTTGCTTTTTCTTATTTGGTCTAATTAAAAATAAGTAGAAGATTGCTCCCCATATTACTAACGTTACACCCATTCCTAAATATCCTGACGTTTTTGATCCTGCTTCTGCTCCATATGCTACAAAATTATTAAACATTTCTTACTCCTTCTCTTAGTTTTACTAGTCAAAATACTATATTAACTATAAACTTTTATTTTTTTTTCATTATCTTTAGTATAGCACAAATAATAGTATAAATCATAAAGAACTCTACTATTAAAGTGATTTCTGTAAAACGATCCAAAAATCACTTTTAATTTTACTTAAATAAATGTTTAACCTTGTCAAAAAAACCTTTATTTATCTTAGTATTCTTCTCTTTTAAACTTTTGTCAAACTCTTCTAATAACGCTTTCTGATCAGCATTTAAATGTTTAGGAGTTTCTACCACTACTTTTACTAATTCATCTCCTACTCTTCCACCTCTTGTACTAGGGATTCCCTTTCCACGAAGTTTGAATATTTTTCCTGTTTGAGTTCCTTCAGGAATCTTTATCTTTATAGTCCCTTCTAGTGTTGGGATTTCTATTTCTCCACCTAGAACAGCTTTAGCATAAGAGATAGGAACTTCACAAATTATATCTGATCCGTGTCTTTCAAAAACTGTATGCTCTTTTACTTTAATAAATAGGTAAAGGTCACCATTTGATCCACCGTCTTCACTAGCTTCTCCCATTCCTCCTAACCTTAATCTTTGACCATCATCTATACCAGCTGGGATCTTTATTTTTTTCTTCACTAATTCTTTCTCATTACCAGTACCATGACATGTTGGACACTTTACTTTCGGTACTTTTCCTGTACCATTACACACACTACACTCTACTACATTCTCAAAGTTTCCAAACATAGTTCTTTGAATCTCTTTTACCCTACCTTGTCCATTACATGCAGAACAAGTTTTCATCTCACTACCGGGCTTTGCACCTGTACCATGACATGTATGACATTCGCCTTTTCTATAATATTTAACCTCTTTTTCTGTACCTTTCGCTGCTTCTTCTAAAGTTATTTCTACAGTATATTGCAAGTCTGCCCCTGGTTCTGCTCTATGACCACGCGATCCACCGCCACCAAAAAACGAACCAAAAATATCTTCGAATCCGCCACCAGATCCACTGAATCCTCCAAAGCCACCAAATCCTCCTTGGCCTCCACCACCTTGAGAGAATGCATCGTGTCCAAATCTATCATACTTAGATTTTTTATCATTATCTGATAATACTTGATAAGCATCGTTTACTTCTTTAAATTTATGTTCTGCATCTTCTTTTTCTTTCCCACTTGCACTTCCAAATTTATCTGGATGATATTTCATTGCCTTTTTTCTATAGGCTTTCTTTATCTCACTTTCATTTGCACCTTTTGATACACCTAGCGTTTCATAAAAATCTTGCTTTGACATTTTTTTCTCCTTCATACTTATCTATTAATAGTATTTTTTTATTCACTATTTACTAACTACTTTCCACCACTTACTTCTACATTATTATG
>JAGLEA010000204.1 GCA_023145315.1 Psychrilyobacter sp. | reverse complement strand
CTATTATTTAGAATAGTTATATTGTTATATCAACTTGGAGGTTATTATGAAAAAATTATTACTATTATTTATTATTTGTGGAACATTTTTATATAGTGAAGGTGAATCTGTCGAAAAAAATAAAGTTGTACAAAAAGGAAGGATTCCTATTAAATCACAAAGTTTTAATAGAAAACAAATATATGAGACGAAACATTTCAAAATATATTATGACACAAACTCTATTGAGGAAACTAAAAATTTAATTAGTGTAGCAGATAATATTGCAGAAACTCAAATTGAGTTTTTTAAGATGGATATGCCAAAGAAAAAAATAAAAGTTTATGTAGAAGATGGAAGAGATGATACGAATGCTTACTCTACTGGTAATGGTATTCATCTATATATTAATAATACTGGTATTGTTACGTCAGAATTTAAAGAGTGGATGCCTTACTTATTCTCACATGAATTAACTCATGAACTTCTAAACTATAAGATGAAAGACACAGGAATTAATAGATATATGCCACTATCAGATGAGGTAGTAATACAGTCTACTATCCCTAGATGGTGGACAGAAGGGATGGCAGTCCTTATGGAAAGTATGATTTCAGAAGGTGGAGGAAGAACTTTTGATCCTGAGTTTACAGCTATATCTAAAAGAGATATGAATGAAGATGAATTTAAGGGTTTAGGACCTAATCCTGGGTTTAATAAAGCTTATGAATATGGAAATAACTTTTTAAAATTTTATCTAGAAACCTATGGTATAGAAAAATCTTCAGAGGCTATAGATTATTATGCTCATCATAAGATGACAAATATAGGAAAAGTCTATGGTAAAATTGCAGGAATCACAGCTGATGAGCTCTATGAAAAGTGGACTACTTATATAAAGGGAAGTATTGATGAAAAAAATGTAGTAGAAGGTGGGATTGTTTTAGATGAAGAATCAGGACTTCTACAAACTATAAAAGATGGTCAGGATATATATCTGTACGCTATAAAAAAAGATGAGATTAAATCGAAATTAGTAGGTGTAGATATAGAAACTCCGTCTCTTACTAAAATAACTTTAGATAATTTTGGAAATATTAAGACTAAAGAAGAATTGGACATAGATTTTTTAACTTATGGTCAAATAGCTATAAAAGATGGTTTTGCATATTTTGTTGAAATTAAGAGAAGTTCAATAAGAGGAACAATAGACCAAGTTGCATATAAACTTGACCTAGAGAAAAAAAGTAAAACATTTTTAAAAGATATAAAAAGAGCCACAGGTTTTGTTAATGTAGATGGAACTATCTATTATTCATATAACGAGATAGGAACTCAAGGGATTAGTTCTTTAGACAATGAGACTATATTAAATAGTGGTAACTATACTATCAAAAATATGAAATCTACAACTGATGGTAAAATATTAGTAACAGCACATCTAAAAGGGAAAACAGGATTAAGTATTTATGAACTAGATCCAAAAACAAAGGCGGTAAAATTTATCGTGAATGGTAGTGATCCTTCTAAAGTCGGAAATACTGTTTATTATGTAAATAGTTATGGAACAGATACTAATAATATCTATAAAACTGAGATAGGAAGTAATGTAGTAACTAAATTAACAAATGTAAAATATGGTGCTCAAGCTCCTATGGAAATAAATAATAAATTATTTTATTCAAACTTTTCAAAGCATGGATATAGATTAACAAGATTATCTAAAGAGGAGCAGTTAGGAGAGGTGAAAACTACTTTAATTTTAGATAGTGAAAAAGTAGCGAGACAAAATAGAAACTTTAATTTATATGGTAAATTTGGGAAAGATTATAGCGATAAAAATATAAATAAAGAGGTAATCTCTACTAAAGAGTTAAAAGATAATGATAATAAAGAGATATTAGGGTTATTTATTCCTACATTGACAAAACCACAAATAATGTGGGATACAGGAGAATTAAGTTTTATATCTAGATCATCAAATGATAAAGATATTTTTCTAGTTGGTATGGGAGTTAAAAATGTTTATCAAGGCGGTGGATCAAAACCTGTATTTAGCTTTGATAAAGATAGTAAGAATGAAGCTCAATATCAAATATTTGAAACTTTGTATCTTCATTACTTTAGTGAACCATCTCTTTCAAAGAGTTTTATTGCTTGGAGACATACAGAAAAAACAGGTCATAATGACATAGCAAAAAATTCTCAAGATCACATAAGTGAAGATGAATTGCTATTACAACTTCCATTTAGAGTTGATACTATTGATACTGATTTTGTATTTTCAACAGATCTTCAAGGAGATTTATTTGGTGGAGATTCAAAATATAAAAAAATTGACACTTGGTTTGGCTTAGGAGATATAGATGAAGGGTTAGTTCATTCTTCAGCAATTAAATTTGGAGCTATACAAAAAAGTAGTAATGAATATGATGGTAACTTTTCTCAAGATACATATTATATTGATTCTAATTTAAAATTATTTATGCCGTTCTTAAGTGATTTAACATTTTTTGATATAAATGCAAGGGTATACAATGCTCCTAATCAATTTAGTAGTGACTCGAGAACAACAGCAGCACTAACTGATAGCATGATGTTAGATGATGTAGAAAATAATGTAGCTATTAGAAACACATATACTGCTACGAATATATATGGAAATTTCAAATACTTCTATCAAATCCAACATGGTTCAAACTTTGGAAAAATTTATTATACAGGAATCCTGTTTAATTTAGGGTATACTGCTGTAGGATATACAGATAAAAATTACGAAGATAAAGGTGAATCTGTGAATGTTATAGGAGTAGGAGTAGATCCATCTATAACTCTTTTAGGTAATGTATTTAATGATGCAGGTGAATTTGAACTAGGTATTGGACATGCATTTATTAAAAATTATGCTAGTGGAGAGTCAACAAAAAACGAGAATAAAAGTTATATGACTCTAAGTTTAAAATTCTAAAAGACAAAGCACTTTAAAATTAGAATTGTAATATTTATTGAAAAAATTACATAAAAAATTAAAAGGGGAGAAATATGTTTAATATTGATTGGGATTATATAGTAAAAATTACGGAAGAATTAATGGCGATACCTAGTCCTTCTGGCTATACAGTAGAAGGTATAAAAAGATGTGAAAAAGAATTTGAAAAATTCGGACTAACTCCTACTTATACAAAAAAAGGAGCATTACTGGCATCTATTGATGGTGAG
>JAGLEA010000203.1 GCA_023145315.1 Psychrilyobacter sp. | reverse complement strand
TAGAAGTAAGGATAGATGAATTTTCTAACTCGAAAGCTGAAACAGAAGAGTTAGGAATCGCTATTGGGGATTTTGTATCTTTTGAAACTAGAACAAAATTTACTTCAAATGGATTTTTAAAATCACGTTATATCGATGATAAAGTTTGTGTAGCACAACTATTTGGATATATAAAATATTTAGAAGATAATAATATAAAACCAAAAAATAAAGTGTACTTCTATATTTCAAACTATGAGGAGTTAGGCCATGGAATATCAATAATTCCAGAAGATGTAAGTGAATTTATTGCTCTTGATATAGGTCTTGTAGCAGAGTATGCCAATGGTGATGAAAGAAAAGTAAATATTGTAGCAAAAGATAGTAGAACTCCTTATGATTTTACTTTAAGACAAAAGTTAGCAGACCTTTGTATTGATAACGAAATAGGATATACTGTAGATGTTCATAATAGATATGGATCTGATGCCTCTATTGCAGTGACACAAGGATTTGATGTGAATTTTGCATGTATAGGGCCTAGTGTTGACTCTAGTCATCATTACGAAAGAACTCACAAAGATGGGATATTAGAGACTGTTAAATTATTAATAGTAGCACTATAAAATTAATTCGGAGGTCACTATGAGGGTTGGAATTATATGTATGAGTGACAAAGGGTCAAAAGGAGAGAGAGAAGATATAAGTACTGGGGTTATTATAAAGTGTGTAGAAGCTTTTGGTTATGAAGTAAAAACTTCTATAATTATTCCAGATGAAGAGAAATTAATAGAAGAGAACTTGTTAAAATTTGTTGCTAGTGGTGAGATAGATTTACTTCTAACTACAGGTGGAACAGGTTTTTCACCTCGTGACGTAACTCCAGAAGCTACACTAAGAGTTATAGAAAGATTAACACCTGGAATTCCTGAAGCTATGAGGGCATTTAGCCTGAAGATAACTAATAGAGGGATGCTTTCACGTGGAGTGGCAGGAATTAGAGAAAATACTCTAATAATTAATCTTCCAGGTAGTCCAAAAGCTGTAAAAGAGCTGTTAGATTACATTTTAGATCCTGTTCATCATGGGTTAGAAATTTTACTAAAACAAACTAGTGATTGTGCTAGGAAATAAAACTAAAAGAAGAAGAGAGACACTCGTGTAAGAGTATTTTTCTTCTTCTTTTGTATTTTCTAAAGCTAAACTTTGATATAAATAGAAAGTATCATATTACTTCGTTTCTATTTTATCAAATGGATTCTATTTTTAAGTTGTTTTAGATCATCTATGCTATCAATATCCATAAATTCATAGGAATCTTGAAACTCTATATTAATAATTTTTTTACTATTTTTTATAACTTCTCGTCCTCCTGTATCACCTGTTATTTTTAGGAGTTGCTTTTTATATTTTTTAGGAAACAATACAGGTGATGATGGTTTTTTATCTATTAAAGGCCTTATAATTTCATCATATTTTTCATATACTTTAATAATATCTAAAATACTTTTTTCTGTAAGTAGAGGTTGATCTCCAGGAAAAAACATTACTCCATCTGATTTTGAATTTTTTAAACCGAGTTTCAAACTCTCACTTTGTCCAAGAGAGGCGTCTTTATTTTCTATATATTTATAATTATATTTTTCAGCAAGGATCTTTAATCTATTATCTCTTCCAACAATAATAATGCTATTAAAAGGAATGGTATTTAATGTTTTGAATAGATATTCTATAATGAATATTCCATTGAGAGTTTCCAAAAGTTTATTACTTCCAAATCTTTTAGAAAATCCAGAAGCCATAACTATTGCATCTACACTCTTTATTTTTTTGATCCATTGATCCCTAATACTTCCTATATATATATTAGGCTT
>JAGLEA010000202.1 GCA_023145315.1 Psychrilyobacter sp. | reverse complement strand
AAAAAATTATATTTTTACTATTAATTTTTTGAAAAAAACTGCCAGTTTCTATATATTTAATAAGAATATCTGAAGTTATAAGTTTTCCCACTGCTTCACTAGTATTTTTTTGAAAGATTTTTAATCTATGGATATTCTCTTTATTTATAGTCAAACCTATAGATTTTAAATTAACAACACCTATAGTTAATGTAGTGAAATTGGGTATACAAGGTTCACTATCATTCCATCCTTTTAGCAACTTTCTTTTAGAACCATCTGCTTCTATGAGGATGTAATCATATAGTTTTTTTCTATCCTCTATCTCATCATAGGTCAACCCTAATAGTTTATTTTCTAGTGTACCCCGACCTTCTACAACTATATTTTTAGAATCTCCCATTACTACAGAATTCCCTATATATAGTTTTTCAAAATATTGTTTTTCTGGAATATAAATTTTTGTAGTTGTTGTTATTAATACTCTTCCTTTTTTTGAGAGGGTTTTTGCTAAAAAGAAGATTAGACTAGTTTTTCCACCAGCACCTGTGATAGAGATAATCTCACCTTTTTTAATTATATCGATCATAATTACTCCTATTATAATTTTTATTTAATGTTTAATAATATCATATTTTTAATATTATAATTTCTTTTTATAAAAATTTTAGATATATATGATATAATACTAGGTAGAAAAAATCGAGGTGATAATTTGAAAAAAATTTTGTCAGGTGGAATATTTACAATATTATTATTAATAATAGCAATAATTATATCTAAAACTTATAGTTTAAACGAGATGAATGTAGCACTTATATTAGGAATTATAGCTGGGAACTTGATACCGAATAGATATAAACATAAGTTTTATCCAGGGTTTGACTGCGCTAATAAAAAAATATTACCAGCAGCAATAATTGTGTTAGGAGCAAAATTAAACTATCTAATCCTTTTAAGTTTAGGTATGAAAACTATATTTTTTGTGATACTAATGGTTACGATGCTCCTACTAACAGGTCAGTATATAGGAAAACTAATGATGGGAAAAGAGGAGTTTGGACTGATGTTGGGATCTGGTGGTGTAGCAAGTATTGCAGCCTCAGGAGATGTATTAGATCAATTAGAAGAAGAATTTGTATTAGTCCTCATAGCTATGAATATTCTGGGTTTAACTGGAATGCTAATAATTCCAGTGATTATAGAGTTTTTTAAATTTAGTAATTTAGAGTCAGCGATTTATATTGGTGGAGTTTTAAGTTCATTTATTCATATAATACCTACAGCCTATAGTGTTGGTGGTGAAAAGGGGCTAGCTTTAGCACTTTTGATAAAAACGGGGAAATTATTAATATTTCCATTAGTTTTAATATATATGATAAAATTTAAAGAGAAAAAAAACAAAGTAAGAGAAGATAAGAATAAAAAATGTCAAGAAAAAAAAGTAAAGCAAACAAAACTTCCACTATTTGTAAAAGGATTTATGTTAGTGGGTTTGATATTTACTTTACTCACTTTTGGAATAGAAAAAATAGGGAATCCAGATTATTTGCATCTACTTAATAATATAAAAATTATATGTAGTAAAGTGTTTAAATATCTTATGATGTATGCTTTAGTAGGTATAGGATGTAAGATAAATTTAAAGACTTTATTTGAATCAGGAAAAAAAATCATCTATTTTGCCATAGTTTTAATGAGCATACAACTAGTTTTAGGTGGTGTTTTAGTAAAATTATTTTATTAGAAGGAACGAATTATATAAAAAAGGAGATCAACCATGAGAGAAATAAAAGAAATATTGGTATTAAATGCAGAGATTGAAGATAGAGGGAAAAGGCTAGATGCTTTTTTAAGTGAAAAAATAGAAGGATATACAAGATCGTACACATTAAAATTAGTGGAAAATGAATTGGTAGAAATTATAGGTAAAAATAAAACAAGACCTGGTAATAAGCTAAAAGGTAACGAAGAGATAAAAGTAACAATACTAGAGGATGAGATTTTGGATGTAGTGGCAGAAGATATACCATTAAATATAGTATATGAAGATGAACATCTAGTGATTATCAATAAAGAGTCTAATATGGTAATTCATCCAGCAGTAGGTCATCATAGTGGGACATTAGTAAATGCAATTATGCACCATATAACAGATCTTTCTACAATAAGTGGAGTAGTGAGACCAGGGATAGTCCACAGATTAGATAAAAATACATCTGGACTTATTATAGTTGCCAAATCAAATGAAGCACATCTTAAATTAACAGAGATGTTTAAAGAAAAGACTATAAAGAAAACATATTTAGCAATATGTATAAATAATTTTAGAGCAAAAGAAGGAAGAGTAGAAAATGAAATAGGACGTTCTTCAAAGGATAGAAAGAAGATGACTGTAGTTAGAGATGGTGGTAGATTAGCCGTTACAAACTATAAGGTAATTGATGAAGTAGAACATTATGCTTTATTGAAGATAGATCTAGAAACTGGAAGAACACATCAAATAAGAGTGCATATGAAATATCTGAACCATTCTATACTAGGAGATGAGGTTTATGGTAAAACTTCTAAAAAAGCTGATAGACAAATGCTACATGCACAAAAATTAGAGTTTAATCATCCTATCACAGGAGAAAAAATGGATATTATAGGAGATCTTCCTGAAGATTTTAAAAAATCAATGAGAAATCTTGGTTTAGAGTATAAGGGGTAGTTTCTAAAAAGAAAGATTAATAATAAATAAGTTAGGAGGGTAAATTTGAATATCATGCTAGAGTTTGACAAGGAATATGGAGAAAATATAATAGGAATTGATGAAGCTGGTCGTGGCCCTCTAGCTGGTCCTGTAGTTTCTTCTGCTGTGAAGATAATAAATTATGTAGAAGAGTTTGAGATGATCAATGATTCAAAAAAACTTAGTGAAAAGAAAAGAGAATATTTATTTGATATTATTCTAGAAAATTGTGAAGTTGGTGTTGGATTAGCTACAGAAAAAGAGATAGATGAGATAAATATATTAAATGCAACTTTTCTATCAATGAGAAGAGCTATAGAAGATTTAGAAGCAGAAGGTACAAAATTTGACTTAATTTTAGTCGATGGAAACCATAAAATTCGTGAGTATAATAAACCACAAGAATTTGTAATAAAAGGTGACGGGAAAAGTTTATCAATTGCTGCTGCAAGTATAATAGCAAAGGTAACTCGTGACAGACTCATGAAGAAATATGATGAACTATACCCAGAGTATGGTTTAGGGAAACATAAAGGGTATGGTACAAAGCAACATAGGGAAGCGCTTCTAACCTTTGGTAAAACACCATGTCATAGAAAAAGTTTTTTGACAAAAATATTGGGGGAGAAATGAAAATAATAATAAGGCATGAAGAGTCAAAAGATTTTAGGAAAGTAGAAGAAGTTGCAAGAGAAGCTTTTTATAACCTATACTTTCCCGGATGTGCAGAGCACTTGGTGATACATAACCTAAGAGATAACAAAGATTATATAAAGGAACTTTCATATATTCTAGAGGTAGATGGAGAAATTGTGGGAAGTATTTTTTATACCCATGCTAAAATAATAGGATGGGACGGGGTTGAAACGAAAGTAATATCTTTTGGGCCAGTATCTATACACCCTAAATATCATAGAATGGGGTTAGGGAGAAAATTAATTACACACTCTATAGAAAAAGCTAAAAAATTAGGATTTAATGCCGTATTAACTTTAGGATATCCTTATCACTATGAACCATATGGATTCAAAGGCGGTAAAAAGTATAATGTAGCTATGGCTGATGGTAATTTTTATAAAGGACTATTAGTACTACCTTTATATGAAAAAGCTTTAGAAGGGGTATCTGGTTATGCAACATTTACAGATGTATTTGAAACTCCACAAGATGAGATAGATAGATTTGATAGTTTATTTCCACCAAAGAAAAAACAAATCCAAGAGAGTCAAAGAATTTTTGAAAAGGCTTGTGTAGAGCTAGATAATTAGATAAGAAAAAAAATTATAAAGTTCCTTAAAAAGTATTAAAAC
Source organism: Psychrilyobacter sp. (assembly GCA_023145315.1). Classification (GTDB taxonomy): domain Bacteria; phylum Fusobacteriota; class Fusobacteriia; order Fusobacteriales; family Fusobacteriaceae; genus Psychrilyobacter. Next base: position 4,823 of record JAGLEA010000202.1, on the reverse strand, counting down.
TTTTTAAGGAACTTTTATTTTTAAAATGAAAAAATATGTAGTAATATAGATAGCGATAAGGAATAAATTATTAATTAGTAGTTAATTCTTTTATTCGGAGGGAGAGATATTATGAATAATAGAGAGATAGGAACTCGATATGAGGGCATAGCAATGGAATATTTAGTGAAAAAAGGATATATAGAGTTAGGAAGAAATTACTACTCTAGGTATGGAGAACTAGATCTTATATGTAAAGATGTAGAAAAAGAAGAAATAGTTTTTGTAGAAGTTAAGTATAGAAAAGATAGTAGTCATGGAAGTGGATTAGAGTCTGTGACTAGATCAAAACAAAGAAAATTAGTAAAAACAGCAATGATATATCTAAAAGATAAAAGAATAAAGGATATTCCCTACCGTTTCGATATAATATCTATACTAGGAAGTGAAATAGAGCATATAGAAAATGCAATTTGGGGTGATTATTTATGAATTTTAGATGTTCAAAATGTGATGGAGAAGAATATAGTGTAAAAACAACATTTATGGCAGAGAAAACACCAGGGTTGAGGTTGGAATTAGGAACATATTATTTAAAAACTTGTTCGAACTGCGGATACACAGAGATGTATTCAGCAAAAATTCTGGATCGCGATGAAAAGCTTAAACCAGAATATTAGGGAGTTATTCTTTAAAAATAAATGTATTCTCTGTGATGAAAAATCAAACGACAACCTCCATTATATGTGCTATAATTGTCATGAAAAACTAAGAATTAAAGGGAAATTAAAAAAGTATAATGATATTTATTATTTATGGGATTACGACAGGGAACTAAAAAAAATAATCGAGGAATATAAATTTAAAAATAAATTATATATAGGTGAACTACTACACGGCCTTGTTAGTTCTGAATTGGAAAAAGTACTAAAATATGAAAAAATAGATTTGATAATTCCAATTCCTGTAAGTAAAAAAAGAATGAGAGAAAGAGGGTTTAACCAAGTAGAAGAACTTCTAAAATTTGGAAATTATAACTATCTAAAAGTAGAAAGGGTTAAGGAAACACGACATATGTATGAAATACTCAATGAAAAAGAGAGAAAAATTAATATAGCTTCAGCTTTCAAAGTAGAAAAACTAGAAAATATAAAACAAGTACTAATCATAGACGATATAATAACTACAGGATCGACTATGAAAGAATTTATAAGAGAGATAAAGATAAAAAATATAAATATAAAGGTAGTAGTCTTTACCTTGGCACTATCAAAAACAGCAAAGAAAATAAAATTAAAAATGAGGTAGATTAGATGAAGATTATATTAGATAATAGAGAAATAATGAGAAATAGATTAAAGGAACAAAGTTTTTCAGGCCTTTTAAATGAAGTAAGTGACATACTCGAAAGAGATGGAAGGATGTTATTTGATGTATATATCAATGGAAAAGTAATGGATAACTATGAACATTTTAATAAAGAGCAAATAAAAACTGTGGAATTTGTCAGTAAATCTCCTAAAACTGTAATATTAGAATCGTTAGAAGGTATGAGAGATTTTATAGAAAAATATTTTGATGCTATAATGGGTATATCAAGCAGTTTTAATAATAGCCGTGGGACTGATGGTATAGAATTATTATTCGAAGTGGAAAATGGATTAGAATGGGTGTATAATGTTCTTGCTTCTATAAAAGAGAATACGGCTTTGGATTTTAAATATCCTGATTTTGACATGATGTTTCTAGAGTACAGAGAAATTTTGAAAAAAGTAAAAGGATCTATAGAATGTGGTGACTATATTGGTGGATTGACTACTTTAGAGATAGAGATGAGTGGAGAATTAATCTTTATCCAAGAAAATATGGATACCTATATAGAATATATTATAGAAGAAGAAATAAATGAATATAAATATAATTAGAGAGTGGGAAACCACTCTTCTTTTTTAATAAAAAGCTCTAAAATCTAATTTAAATTAGCATGTAAGAGTATTATAAAAATGGAGGAGAAATGAAAAAAACTATATCAATACTTGTGGCATTACTGCTATTTGGGTGTTCTAACAATGAGAAATTATTAATAATAAATGATACAACACCGATTCCACTTAAAACTCAAAAAGGTGATAACTATATATTTTTAGAGGAATTAGATCATAAAGTTAATGCTGAATATTTAAAATTTTCAAAAGAAAATGATAAATTAAAAGTGATATTTAAAACGAAAAGAGATGATGTTGAAAAAATTAATTTAGTTGTAGATGGTCTAAAGATACCTATGAAATCGATAGGTGGACAAGGTAGATTAGAATACTTTAGTGTTGAGATATCTGTAGAAGAAGGTAAAGAAATTAAATATTATTTTGAACTCTTAGATCATGAATATAGATACTATTATGGGAAAGAATCTTCAAATTATGAATCAACTATAATTCCGTTTGAATACACAGTAAAAGAAGAATCAAGGATGCTTCCAGAATGGGTTCAAGGTGAGGTCTGGTACTCAATCTATATAGATTCTTTTAGAGATGGTAGTAAAGAGAATACTCCTATATACTCTGAATATGGACCTGAATATTACTTTAGACCTAACGGTAGTCTAAGTGATGGGACTTTAAAATCTGAGCTGATAGATCCAACTAGATGGAGAAAAAAAGGTGATCTTCAGAGCTTTGAAATGACTGGATGGGGTAGCGATTGGAATAAATTATCATATACAGAGATTGATATTAAAAATAGATATTTTCCTAGTGCTGGAAAGAACTCAAGGCGGTATGGTGGGGATCTGCAAGGGATAGAGGAAAAATTAGATTATTTAAAAGAATTAGGAGTGGGAGTTATAAATTTATCTCCTGTATTTTATTCAAATTCGGGAAGTAAGCTAAATACTATAGATTATGCTCATATATCCCCTGATTTTGCAATAACTAGTAAAAATTCGTATAGAAAATTAAATAAGGGATTAAATAGTGAAGTATGGACAGAATCAGATATTTTATTTCAAAAAATAGTAGATAAAACTCACGAAAAGGATATGAAAATTATATTAGACATAAACTTTTCATATGTTTCTGCAGAATTCTTTGCATATAAAGATTTTTTAAAAAATGGTATAACTTCAAAATATAAGAATTGGTTTATTATAAAAAAAAGTGATAGCAATATAAAAACTAATAATTTTGTAAGTAAAATAGATCTTAATTTAAGTGATAAAAATTTACAAGATTATTTGATAAAATCAACAGTTAAATGGGCAAAAGGAAATAATAATATTGGAATTGATGGGTATTTTATAAAAAATGATATTGAAAATAAAGAATTTTTAGAAAGATGGAAATCAGCTTTACTAGAAGTAAATAGTGACTTTATTATAGTTGGAGAAGATAGTAAAGTAAATAGAGATTTATATGGGATTAATGGTTTTGATATGATGGGAACTTATGGTTTAGGTTCATGGTTAAATAAGTATTTAAACTCAAGTGAAGTTATAACACGAGATAAAAAAGCTAGTGAGATAATGAATTCAAAAGATTTGAATATTCCCACAATTAGTTTCATAGAATCATATGATACCGATAGATTTTATTCGAGATTAATTAATCCTAATAGGGAATTCGATCGATTAAACAAATATGGTAAAGATGATTATATAAATATTAGACCTAATTTAGTGGACCCACTATCAATAAAAAAATTAAAATTAGGAGTAGTTATTTTATTAACAGCATCTAAAAATCCGATGATTTACTATGGTAGTGAAAAAGGGATGTGGGGAGCAGATGTATCTGAAAATAGAAAACCTATGATTTGGGAAGATATAATTTATGAAAACGAAAGTGACACACTAGAAAAATATATAAAAAATAAAAAAATTATAGAAAAAATATTTAAAACAGATGAAATAAAAGATGAAATTTCTTATAGTGTAGAGAGTGAGAAAAGTTTAGAAGATCTGTATAAAAAAGTTGGAGTTTTTAGAAACAACCATAAAGATCTAATGAAATATGGTAATTTAGAAGTTTTGAATTTAGAAAAGAAAATATATGAAGATAACGGATCTATAAGTCATTTAACAGAAAACGATGTTTTAGCATATAAAAGAGAATATGAAAATGAAAAAATAATTGTTATAATAAATAAAAGTAATTTGAAAAAAAGTATTAATCTCCCTTTAGAAGATGGAGAGTATTATAATGTTTTAACTGAAGAAGTATATAAAAACTCTAAGACCAAAGTTGATATAGAAGGATTTGGATATATAATACTAAAATTAAGTTCACAAAAAAGTTAAAAAGCTTGACATAATATTAATTATATAGTATTATGTATCTAGTAACAGGAAGTTAGACAAAAGTTTGATTAAGTAAGAAACCCTTCTGGGATTAGTAGTTAAATGGATTTTGAGAAAGCTTTACTGTAATAAAATTTACGGAGGTAACACACATGTTAAAAGGAACAGTTAAATGGTTTAACGACGATAAAGGATTTGGATTTATCCAAGCTGAAGATGGAAACGATTATTTCGCACATTTCTCTCAAATCAACAAAGAAGGATTCAAAACTTTAAAAGAAGGGGAAGAAGTAACTTTCGAAATCACTGAAGGTGCTAAAGGTCCTCAAGCTTCAAACATCGAAACTGTATAATTTCTTTATTTGAAAAAGTTAAGCGATAGATTTATTCTATCGCTTTTTTTTTGCTTTTATTTAATAATATCAATCAATGTACTTTTTATATTCATATATTTTCAAAGGGTTTACTTGTCATTAAAAACTAATAAAAAAAACCATAAAACTAACACTCTTTTTCAAGTGTCTAGTTTCATGGTTATAGTTTATTTAGA
>JAGLEA010000201.1 GCA_023145315.1 Psychrilyobacter sp. | reverse complement strand
GGAAAAAAAGTTATGTAAAGAACTTAATATAGATATCTATTTATTTTCTAGCCAGATAGAATACATCCCTTCGATACTTAAGTTAGGAAGGTAGCTGTCAATAGCATTAACTTCACGGCTTATAATTTGACCTAATCCACCAGTAGCGATAACGTAGGTATCTGGATAGAGTTCTTTTATTTTTCGAATAATTTCTTTTATTTGACCGGTGTATCCATAGAAAATTCCAGCTTGTATTTGCTCTACAGTGTTTCTTCCTGCAATAGTATATGGGTTTTCAAACTTAACTTTTGGAAGTTGTGCTGTGTTACCAAATAGAGAGTTGATCGACATATTGATACCTGGTAAAATTCCTCCTCCTACATATATTTTGTCTATTAAAATTTCATATGTAGTAGCAGTTCCAAAATCAAAGACAACGAGATCTTTATTAGGATACATTTTTAAACCTTGTACAATATCAATAATTCTATCAGCACCAAAACCTGAATTATTTAAATTTTTATTAAATGTAAATGGTAGTTTTAAACCTAGATTAACGACTAATGGAGTTAGGTTAAAATATTTTTTTGCTAAATATTCACAAATTCTTATTAATCCTGGAACAACTGAAGAAACAATGACACCTTGTATATTTGTTAACTCTATTTTTTTAAAATCAGTAATATTTTTTAGATATGAAAAAAGTTCATCTTCAGTAATATTATCGCTAGTTGCAATTCTAAAACTAGTTATTAAGTTTCCTTTTTCATCCAAAATACCAGTAACAATGTGAGTATTTCCTATATCAAAAGCTATTAGCATGGTAGACCTCCTAAATATAATTTTAATTATACTTCATTATATATTATAATCTTAATATCTTCAATTTAAAAAAGTGAAAAAATAGATCAAAGAGAAAAGCAAAAAGGAGAAAGATATGAAAGCAGTAGGAATAATAGTAGAATATAACCCATTTCATAATGGTCATAAACTTCATTTAGAGAAGGCAAAAGAATCAGGAGATTTAGTGATTGCTATAATGAGTGGGAATTTTTTGCAGAGAGGAGAACCAGGAATATATGATAAGTGGATAAGAGCAGAGATGGCTATTGAAAATGGAGTAGATATAGTGGTCGAGTTACCAGTGTTTTTCTCCACACAATCAGCCGAAGGATTTGCTTTTGGTGGAGTAGATATACTAGATAAATTAGGAGTGGAAGAATTAATTTTTGGATCTGAATCTTCAAATGTTGAGATGCTAGAAGAGATAGCAAAACTCCAATTAGAAAAAAAAGAAATATTAGATGAAAAAATAAAAAAAGAGATGGATAGTGGAATATCTTACCCAAATGCTATGAATAATGTATTAAAAGAAGTTTTAGGAGTAAGAGTTCCTCTGAAACCTAATGATGTTTTGGGGCTAGAATATATAAAAAATATAAAAAAATTAAACTCTAAAATACTACCTAAAGTTATAGGCAGAAAATCTGTAGGATATTACGAGAAACAGCAAGTAGAAGAATTTGCTAGTGCCACAGCAATTAGAGCTATGATAAAAGAAAAAAATATAGAGTCTATAAAAGAAGTTGTACCTGTTGAAAGTTTTGACTTGTTAGGAATCCCTACATATTTAGAAGAATTTTATCCTCTAATTAGATATGAAATACTAAACAATACAAAAGAATTAAAAAATATTTCAGACATGGAAGGTGGGTTAGAGAATCGAATCTACAAGATGGCTTATAAATATAATGATTTTAAAACTTTTTATGAGAACCTGATGACACGACGATATACTAATGGAAGGATGCAAAGAGTTTTAATTCATATTCTACTTAAGATAGACAAAAACTTAATAAATTCTTTAAAATGTGGAATTTCATATACTAAAGTTTTAGGGTTTTCAAGTGTAGGAGCAAGATATCTAAAAGAAAATAAAGAAAATTTAAAAATTAAAATTTTATCGGGATTAAAAAATGTTACAACGAATTTAAATATCGAGGAGAAAAAGTTATTAGACTTTGAAATAAAATGTGATAGAATATATAGTATTATAAATAATTATGAAGAAAGAAGTTTTCCCATAATAAAAGGAGGAAATTAATTGAAAAAAGAAAGTTTAAGTTTAAAATATCAATTGTTTTATGGTGTAGGAGTAAGTTATGCTATAGTGGATCAAATATTTGCACAATGGGTGTTATATTATTATCTTCCACCTGAAAATTCAGGATTGACACCAATAATGGCACCAATATTTATATCTTTGGCATTAATAGTATCTAGATTTGTTGATATGATTACAGATCCATTAGTTGGATATTGGTCAGATAGAACTGAGACAAGATGGGGACGTCGAATACCATTTATAGCAGCTGGAAGTATTCCATTAGCTCTAGCAACAATTGCATTTTTCTATCCAGTTATAGGAAATGAGTGGATGTCATTTATATACTTAGCTAGTGTAGGATCAATATTCTTTGTTTTTTATACTATAGTAGGAGCACCCTATAATGCTTTGATTCCTGAAATCGGAAAAACTAAAGAGGATAGGTTAAACTTAGCTACATGGCAATCTGTATTTAGATTACTTTATACTGCTGTAGCTATGATAGCACCTGGAATTTTAATCTCTGTGTTAGGCCAAGGAGATACGCAAAAAGGTGTTCGTGGAATGGTTACTGTATTAGCTATTTTTTCAATAATACCAGCATTAATAACTATATTTGGAGTTCCTGAAAAAAAATTATCTCATGGTAGAAAATCTACAGAATCGTTAAAAAGTTCATTGAAAATAATTTTTAGTGATAAAGGGTTCTTATACTACCTATTTGGATTACTCTTTTTCTTTATAGGTTTTAATAACTTACGTGGGACAATGAACTATTTTGTAGAAGATATAATGGGATTAGGAAAGGCAGAGATAACCATAGCTTCAGCAGTCTTATTTGGAATGGCAGCATTATTTTTCTATCCAACAAACAGATTGTGTAAAAAAATAGGATATAAAAAGCCACTATTAGTGTCATTAGTGATATTAGCTATATCTTCTGTAGCTTTAAATTTTCTAGGTCGTGGTATAGATGCAAAATATGGGTTTCTTATATTTGGTGTAATAGGAGTACCTATTGCAGGAGCGGCATTTATCTATCCTCCGGCTATGTTAAGCGAAATTGGGGCGAGATTAAGTAAGGAAAAAGGTACTCAAGTAGAAGGAATATGTTTTGGAATACAAGGATTTTTCTTGAAGATGGCGTTTTTAGTATCTATAGCAACTTTACCTGTAATGTTAGTAGCTGGTTCTGGAAGTTTAGTAGAAGCTTTAACAACAAAGCCACAAGGAGTTGAAAAAAGTGGTATATATTTAACAACTATATTTTCTACTATATCTTTCATTATTTCATTTGTTTTTTACTCTCTATATAAGGAAAAACCAGAGAAAATAGAAAATTAAGTAAAACTTAACTTTTCTTCTGATATTTAAATAAAACATTGATTTTATTACTCTTATATGTTATTATAATTAGTAGTTAATTATTAGTCATTTACATAGAATATATTAATAATTTTTAAATCATATAAATTAAAGATTAGGAGGAAATGAAAAAATGGATTTAAGAGACAAGTTAATTGAAGAATGTAGAACATACAGAAAACAAAATGGTGTTACTCAAAGAGAATTGGGTGAAAAATTAGGTAAACATACATCAGCAGTAGGAAGATTTGAAATAGGTGCAATTGATCCAAGATTAAAATTTGTACAAAATCTTTTAAACGCTATGGATAAAGAGATTGTTATAGTAGATAAAATAAGATAAATAGATATTAGAAGATTAGTAAAACTAATCTTCTTTTTTTTTGTTTTCACAGGTTATTCTCTAAAGGCCTTGATTTGGACAAATGTCCTGTTTTTACTTTTAGATTAAGTGTATAATATTTAAAATTTAAAAGGAGTGATAAAAATGAGAAAAATAATGGGATTAATGATTATAATGATGGCTTTACTACTAACAGCATGTGGAAGTAAATCAGAAGAAACGGTGAAAGATAATGGTAAATTAAAAATAGGATTAGTAACATCTACAGGTGGATTAGGGGATAAATCATTCAATGATTCAGCTTATGCAGGATTAAAAGAAGCAGAAGCAAAATTAGGAGTAGAAATAAAGTACGTAGAGCCAGCAAGTGTTTCAGAATTTGATGATTTTTTGAGACAATTTGCAGAATCAGATTATGATCTAATAATAGGAATAGGGTTTCAAATGACGGATTCAATAACAAAAGTTTCAGAAGAGTATCCAGATTCTCATTTTGCTTTAATAGATCAAAGTGTAGATAGGCCAAATGTTAAAAGTGTTTCATTTAATGAATCTGAAGGTTCTTTTTTAGCAGGGGCATTGGCAGCAATGATGACAAAAAGTAATACAATAGGATTTATTGGTGGAATGGATCTTCCATTGATTAATAAATTTGGAAACGGTTATATGGCGGGAGCAAAATATATTAATCCATCAATAAAAGTATTTAAATCATATATAGGTGGATCAAGCCCTTTCAATGACCCAGCAAAGGGAAAAGAGGTAGCATTATCTATGATCGACAGTAAGGCTGATATAGTCTTCCATGCAGCAGCAGGATCAGGGTTAGGAGTTTTTGAATCAGCTAAGGAAAGAGGGATATATGCAATAGGTGTAGACTCTAATCAAGATGGTGTAGTTCCGGGAACTGTATTAACTTCGATGCTTAAAAAAGTAGATCAAGCTACATTTACTGTTATAAAAGAAACTAAAGAAAAAGGATTTACTCCAGGAATATCAGAATTTAACTTATCTAATAACGGAGTGGGCCTAACAGATTATCAATATACAAAAGATCAAATTAGTGGTGATAAATTACAAAAAATAGCGGAGATAAAAAAAGATATAATCTCTGGTAAGATTGATATTGCAAAAAAGATATCAGAATTAAAATAAATTTTTAGAGCTAGCCATATGGTTAGCTCTTTTAAATTAAAACGATATTCTTTTAAAGAACAAAAACATTGTTTTTTAAACATAGGGGTTGTAATGAACTATTAATATATGTTAAAATGTTGTTTAAATTATATTAAGGGGGAGAAATGAAAAAAATATTGATATTATTTACAGTACTGGTAACTATGCTACTATCTGCATGTGGAGAAAGTAAAAAAGAAAAAATTAAAGAGGTTAAAGAAAATGTCGTTAAAAACTTTAAAGTAGGGCTTGTCTTATCACCTGGTGGATTAGGGGATAAATCATTTAATGACTCAGCTT
>JAGLEA010000200.1 GCA_023145315.1 Psychrilyobacter sp. | reverse complement strand
TCGCCAAGTGGTAAGGCAGAGGTCTGCAACATCTCCATCACCAGTTCGAATCTGGTCGTCGCCTCCATTAATAAAACTTTTATAGCTTAGGCTATTTTTTTTTACAATTTTTTAAATTAAAGAGAGGTATTGATGTATTACGAGGGTGTAGAATTTGATTGTGAAAATAAAAAAAATATCGATATAGAAGGAAACGAGTTTTATAGTTGCACCTTTACGAATGTAAATTTTCAAGGAGAAAGTTTTTCTGGAGTAACACTAGAGATGTGTCGTTTTAAATCTTGTCAGTTCAATGAAGTGAAGTTTGAGGATACAAAAATAGTGGAAGTCTTATTTGAAGATTGTGATATAACTAGTGTAGATTTTAGTAAAATAAATAAATTTGTTGTAGATTTTGAGTTCAAGGGGTCTTATTTAAAGTATTGTAATTTAAGTAAATTGAATTTAAGTAAGTTTAAATTTTGTGATTCAATAATAAAAGAAGTTATATTTTATGATACAAACCTCAAAGAAGTAGATTTTTCGGCATGTGATCTAATGGGAACGAGTTTTGAACTTTGTAACCTTGAAAAATCAAATTTCTTAGGAGCAAAGAGATATAGGATAAACCCTATGACGAATAAGCTAAAAGGTGCAAAATTTAATATACCAGAAGTAACAGGACTCCTACAAGAGCTAGGTATAAAAATAGTTTAAAATATAAAAACTCCTACAAAATTTAATTTGTAGGAGTTTTTTCATGTGTAGAGTTATTTATTCTTCCTTTTATTTTAACATGCAGGGCATAGGTTAAAATAATTAATCCAATGAAACCAATAAGGTGTCGATAGGGCTCGAAATACGCCAATATAGCAGCATTTCCAAAAAGCGAGACTAATAGTATATTGCAAGTTGGACAAGCAAAACCTAGTGCACCCAAAAGACCTCCGATCCCACTACCTCTAATTTTACATTGTGTATTCGCTATCCCTAGATATAATCCAGCAACAAGTGCATAAGGAACAAAGATGTAATAATCTACAGTCGTTGTTGGAATCTTTCTGGCAAAAAACGGTGAATCCCAAACTCCAGTAAGAATTCCAAAGAAAATCAGAATTGAAAAAGTGTATAGAAATATATTTAATTTTTCTTTTTTTGTTAAAACTTTAAATAGTAACATAAAACCTCCTTGTATTTATAAAGTTGACTCGTATTGTAAGTATATATATATTGTTGTAAAAAATCAACTAAATTAATGCTTAATAAATTTTCTTTCTTTTTAAAATAAGGCATTATGAATAATATTTCTATTTTTAGTTTTAAGGGTATTAACGGAGTTTAGATTCAGATATAGAATATAAAGAATTAAAACAATACATAAATACTTGTTGACATAGTAGAGTTGAATAGTATATTCTTATTATAAGTAAAATAAAATACTCAGGAGGAAAAAAATGGCAAAAAGATATATTCACACAGAAAATGCACCTGCAGCACTAGGACCTTACTCACAAGCAGTAGAAGCAAATGGAACATTATATGTTTCAGGACAAATCCCTTTTGTTCCTGCAACTATGGAATTAGTATCGGAAGATGTACAAGAGCAAACTAGACAATCGTTAGAAAATGTAAAAGCTATCTTAACAGCGGCTGGATACACATTAGATGACGTAGTAAAAGCTGGAGTATTCATTAAAGATATGAATGACTTTGGAAAAATTAATGAAATATATGCAGAGTATTTTGATGCAACAAAACCTGCTAGAGCATGTGTAGAAGTAGCTAGACTACCAAAAGATGTAAAAGTTGAGATAGAAGTTATTGCAATAAAGTAATAAAATATATAGAAAAAATGAGAAGAGCCTTATATTTATTATAATAACGGCTCTTTTTATGGTTTGTAATTTACTTTAATACATGATATATTTTTTAAATGAGAAAGATATATTGGATATATTAAATGAATCATATGATTTAAATGGGGGGAGTAATGTTTTATAAAAAAGAAAACGCATGGAAAGGAATTGATGAGTCTCTAAAAAAAGATATTATGGATTTTTCAGAAGGGTACAAAAAATTCTTAGATGACGCAAAAACAGAGAGAGAGGTAATAACTGTTTCTCAAGAAATGGCAGAAAAAAATGGATTTGTAGATGCTGAATTAGTAGAAACGCTAAAAGCAGGTGACAAAGTATTTTATAACAATAGAGGAAAAAACTTAATTTTAGCAGTGATAGGAACTGAGGACATCTTAAAGGGTGTAAATTTTGTAGTATCTCACGTGGATTCTCCAAGATTAGATTTAAAACAAAATCCTTTATATGAAGATTCTGACTATGCAATGTTAAAAACTCACTACTATGGTGGAATCAAGAAATATCAATGGGCATCAAGAGCTTTATCTTTACACGGGGTAGTAGCGTTAAAAGGTGGTAAAGTGGTAAATATAGTTATAGGTGAGGACCCAACAGATCCAGTATTTACAATTCCTGATCTATTGCCACATCTAGACAGAAAGGTACAAAGAGACAGAAAAGCAGGTGAAGTATTAAAAGGTGAAGAGATGAATATCATCGTTGGATCTACTCCTACTCCACTAAAAGATGGAGAATATAAGGATGCTTTCAAATATACTGTATTAAAAAAATTAAATGACGAGTATGGAATTGTAGAAGAAGATTTCATATCAGCAGAATTACAATTAGTACCAGCAGAAAAAGCAAGAGATATCGGATTAGATAGAGCTATTGTAGGAGCATATGGACATGATGACAGAATTTGTGGATATACATCTATGGTTTCTATGTTTGACTTAAAAGAAACTCCTAAGAGAACTTCTATTTGCTACTTAGCAGATAAGGAAGAAGTGGGATCTATGGGATCAACAGGCTTACAATCGAGATATTTAGATTACTTTATGGGTGATATAATGCATAAACTTTTAGGAGCTAAATTCAATGATCAACTTCTAAGAAAGATGTTATGGAACTCACATGCTTTATCATCAGATGTAAATGCAGGACTTAATCCACTATTTAAATCTGTTCATGATGAGCAAAATGCATCTAAATTAGGATATGGTATAGTGCTTACTAAATATACAGGATCAGGTGGAAAAGGTGGATCATCAGATGCAGATGCAGAATACGTAGCAGAATTAAGAACAATTTTTGATGATGCAAATATCAAATGGCAAACAGGGATGTTAGGAAAGGTAGACGAAGGAGGAGGAGGTACTGTAGCTATGTATCTTGCTCACTACGGAATAAGAACCATTGATGCTGGAGCAGCATTACTATCTATGCATTCACCAATGGAGTTAGCTTCTAAATATGACGTTTATGAAATCTATAGAGCTTACAAAGTTTTCTATAAGTTTTAAGTAAGGAAAAACTTAAATTAGACGAAAAAATAGAGTTTATGAATAAATTTAGAACAAAAACTTTTAAAAAACAAGAAAATGTGGTTTACTTATAGGGTAGAAAGAAAAAGTATAGGAAATAAAAAAACTAGGGAGGAAAAGAAATGAAGAAATTGTTTTTAGCTATGATTGTTTTACTGAGTGCGTTATTCGCATCATGTGGATCAAAAGAAAGTGACACAGCAACAGGGGAAGGAAAAGCAAAACCAACAGTATTTGTAATGGGTACATCAAACTTCAATGGAGATTTCTATGATGGTTGGACAAACTCAGCTTATGATGCTAACGTAAGAAGATTAGTATGGGGTGGAGGATTATTAGTTCCAACAGATAAAGGGGAATTAGTAGACGCTTCATTCGTTGAAAGTAAAGTTTTAACAAAATCAACTCCAGAAGCACCAGCAGAAGATATCTGGACATTTAAGATCAAAGAGGGAATGAAGTTCTCAAATGGAGATTCATTTACTGCAAAAGATGTTAAATTTACATATGACTTCTATATGGATAAGGAAGCTTTAGAAGCTACAGGAGCAACATCTAGTTTACATGAATATGTTGAAAGTGTAACTTTAGATGAAGCAAACAATAGTGTAACATTTAAATTGAAAGATGTTATCTTTACAATTGATTCATCAGCATTTAGTATGTTTATATTAGATTCAAAAAATGTATTAGCTGGTGCAGAAAAAGATGCAATCACACCACAACAATGGGTTAAAGCTAACATGAGTACTCCTATTGGAACTGGACCATATAAGATTGTAGAGTACAAAGAGTCTCAATACGTTAAGATGGCAATAAATGAATTCTATGAAGGAAACTTCGCAGGAGAGAAACCAAATATAGATACATTAATCATTCAAAATGTACCATCAGAAACTCAAGTAACTCAATTAGTAACTGGTGAGATAGATGGTTTAGCAGGATTAGTATCTGAAGCAAATATCGAAGCTGTAAAAGGTTCTTCAAACCTTGCAACTAACAACTACTTTAGACATGGTGGTGGACAAATAACTTTCCATGCTGATTTCGGAGCTTCTCAATTGATGGAAGTAAGAAAAGCATTCGCATATGAATTTGATAGAATTAAATTTAGAAACTTATTCCTAGGTAAATACGGAATAGCTTCAAATGCACCATACTCAAGAAACATGTGGATGATGTATGATGAAGGTGAACAATTAGGAACAGAGGGTAAATTTGAAGCATCGTTAACATCTTATGATCTATTAGATGCTAATGGAGATTGGGATGAAGCTGCAAACTTAGAAGCTGCTCAAAAATTATTAGATACAGCAGCAGCTAAAACAGAAGGTGCTTATGCAAAATTAACAAAATCTGGAGATAAATATTTATGGGAAGGTAAGCCGTTAACTCTTAACTTAGCGATTACTTCAGCTTGGACAGATGCAATCAATTTAACATTAACTAAAAAAGTTCAAGAGAAATTTGGAATTGCAGTAAATGTAGAGTCTATGGATTGGTCTATCATGGCAAACAACTTATATGGTAACTCAGCAAAATCAGAAAGAAAATATAATGCATTTACTGGTGGAACATCATACGGACTTAAAAATGATCCATATTCTTCATGGTCATCAACAAACCTTTTACCATTTGGATCAGGTTCATCAAGTAACACAGCTAGATATGTATCTGATGAAGATTTATTACATAAGATCAGATATGCTAACCCTACAACTGAAGCAGGAGTAGCAGAATATAAAGCAGCTTGGAGAGAATGGTTAGTAACTGTAAACAGAGATTTACCTTTATTACCGTTATATTCAAACAACTACTTTGATGCTTATACAAACAAATTAGAAAACTTTGAAACAAACGCTTTATGGCAATGGCCGTACGCGATAGTTAAAGCAAAATTAAAGTAATATATATCTATAAAGAAAGAGCAGAGATTTGTTCTCTGCTCGTTTCTTAAGAAGGGGGACCCATGAAAAAAGAAAGCGAAAATGGTAAAGTAAGAGATTTTTTAGATCTTATAATACCGTATATAAAATATATAGGACAAAGAATATTTTATCTATTACCGGTAATTATTGTTATATCTGTAATAATATTTGCACTGATTCAATTAATGCCAGGAGACCCAATATTAGCAATGATAAACCCAGAAACAACAGCAAATATGTCTGAAGAGCAAAGGTTGGCTTATATTGAAACAATGAGAAAAATTATGGGATATGATAAACCTCTTATTATAAGATATTTTCTATGGTGGGGAGATGTGTTAACGGGTAACTTCGGATACTCTGTACAACTTAATAAACCTATTAGTGAATTTATCGGAACAAACATTTTAAACTCGTTCAAAGTAAATGTAGTTGGATTTATAATTGCATTTTTAGTTGCAATACCTATTGGAATCAAGTCGGCAGTTAAGAAAAACTCTAGATATGACAAGATAGTAACTGTAGTATCAATGATAGGTATTTCATTACCATCATTTTTTATGGCTTTATTACTAGTTTTATTCTTCTCAGCAAAGTTAAGATGGTTACCATTTTCTGGAATGTCTGATCCTAGAGGGGCAAGACCAGATTGGATGTATCTAATATTACCAGTATCGGTAATTGTTTTATCATCATTAGCTAGTTTAATAAGATATATTAGAAATGCTATGATAGAGGTTTTAAAAGCAGACTATATCAGAACAGGAAGAGCAAAAGGTTTATCAGAGAAAGTTGTTATCTATAGACATGCTTTTAAAAATGCCTTAATACCTGTTATCACAATTATAGGTTTCTGGATTCCAGCATTATTTGGTGGGTCAATTATAGTAGAAAAAATATTTGCATGGCCAGGAATGGGACTTCTAATGAACCAAGCTTATGCGTTTAAAGATAGAGGAGTGCTAGCTACAGTATTATTATTCTATGCAGCATTAACATTATTTGCAAACTTATTTGTTGACGTAGGGTATACATTAGTAGATCCTAGAATAAAAGCAAGGAGGATTAAATAATGAGCCAAACACTGAATAATAAAAAAATAAATACAGAACATGAAAAAATTATATCTCCTACTAAACAAATTATGATTAAATTTCAACATAATAGATTAGCTATGATTGGATTAATCGTATTCTTAGCTCTAATAGCTATTATAGTAGGAACACAAATATGGATTCAAATAACAGGTTATGACTTAGCTAACGTTGATATTCCCAATAAATATTTAAGACCAAGTGCAGCTCATATATTTGGAACTGATGCTCAAGGAAGAGATTTATTCCTGAGAGTATTAGCTGGAGGTTGGATATCTATCCAAGTAGGATTACTTTCTACACTATTATCTGTTGTTATCGGAGTAACTGTTGGAGCTACAGCAGGATTCTTTGGTGGAAAAATAGATACATTGATGATGAGAGGAATAGAAGTAGTTTCTTCATTCCCATTCTTAGCAATAGCTATGACAATATCAGCAATATTTATCGATCTTGATGCTCAATTAAGACTTTACTTAATCATATTTATCTTAGGGTTACTAAGATGGACTGGTTTAGCAAGAATGGTAAGAGGACAAGTATTATCTCTTAGAGAGCAAGAATTTATCGTAGCAACTAGAGCTTTAGGGATCAGTAGTTACAATCAAATTACAAAACATCTAATACCAAACGTATTAACATATGTAATTGTAAGTGGAACTTTGACATTTGCAGGAGCAATATTAGGAGAATCTTCATTATCTTACCTAGGATTATCAGTTACTGAACCTATTCCTACATGGGGTAGATTAATAAGTATATCAGCAAAAGATGCAATAGTTATGACTAACTATTGGTGGACGTGGGTATTCCCAGGATCAGCTTTATTCTTACTTATTATGAGTATAAACGTAGTAGGAGAAGGGCTAAGAGATGCTGTAGATCCCAAAGCACAATATATAACAAAGGAACAAAGATTAAGAATTAAAGAAAAAAGAAAGAGAGAAAAAGAAAGAGCTAAGAGAAGAAAATTAGTAAAGGCGGGGATGTAGGTGGAAGCTAATAGAAATTCAGAAGAGAGTAAAAACTTATTAGAAATTAGAAATCTACATACGTACTTTTTTACAAATAAAGGTACAATCAAAGCGGTAAATGGTGTAGATTTAGAAATACAAGCTGGAAAAACTCTAGGAGTTGTAGGAGAATCTGGTTCTGGTAAATCTATCACATCATTTAGTATCCTTAGATTAATAGATGATCCCGGGGATATAGTAGATGGAAGTATAAAATTTAATGGTGAAGAATTATTAGATTTCTCTGAAGAAGAGATGAGAAGTGTAAGAGGGAATGAAATATCTATGATATTCCAAGAACCTATGACGTCTCTTAATCCAGTTTTAAAAGTTGGAGAACAATTAGGAGAGCCTTTAATTTTACATCAAGGAAAAACAAAAGAGGAAGCATGGATAAAATCTATCGAACTTCTAAGAGAAGTAAAGATACCTGAACCTGAAAATGTTATCCATAACTATCCACATCAATTATCAGGTGGAATGAGACAAAGAGTTATGATCGCTATGGCACTAGCTTGCGAACCAAAATTATTAATTGCAGATGAGCCAACAACAGCACTAGATGTAACGATACAAGCTCAAATATTCAACCTTATGAATGATCTAAAGAGAAAGCATAATACAGCAATCTTATTTATAACTCATGACTTAGGAGCTATAGCAGAGCTAGCTGACGATGTAGTGGTAATGTATACTGGGGAAGCAGTAGAAAAAGCACCAGTAGAAGTATTATTCTCAAAAGTATCTAAATTTTCACATCCATACAAAGAGGGGTTATTACAATCAATTCCTAAATTAGATGTAGAAGTAGAAGTTTTAGATCAAATAGATGGAAGTGTACCTCATCCATTAAATTTACCAAAAGGATGTAGATTCGCACCAAGATGTAATTTTGCAACTCAAAAATGTATCGATGAAAAACCAAATCTTGTAGAGGTAGAGCCTAATCATACTATTAGATGTTTCTATCCAAATAAGGAGCAAAGAGATGGAAAATAGAAAAGTAATATTAGAGACGAAGGGATTAAAACAACATTTTCCTACAGGTAAAACTAAAAATGGAGAGAAATTATTTGTAAAAGCAAATGATGGTATCGATATGGTTTTATATGAAGGTGAAACAATAGGAATAGTAGGAGAATCTGGATGTGGAAAATCTACATTTGGTAGAAGTTTACTAAAATTATACACTCCTACAGCAGGTAGAATTATATATAATGGAAAAGATATCACAGATCTATCTACTAAAGAGATGATACCTCTTAGACAAGAGATGCAAAT
>JAGLEA010000020.1 GCA_023145315.1 Psychrilyobacter sp. | reverse complement strand
ATTATAACTTTTTCTCCTTTTTTAGGACCTTCTAAAATTTCTACTTCAAACTTCTTCATTCCAGTAAG
Organism: Psychrilyobacter sp.; assembly: GCA_023145315.1. Lineage (GTDB taxonomy): Bacteria > Fusobacteriota > Fusobacteriia > Fusobacteriales > Fusobacteriaceae > Psychrilyobacter. The sequence goes on along the minus strand of JAGLEA010000020.1, from coordinate 2,029 downwards.
ATGATCATCTCCATCTATTTTTTCATAATTTAAGAGAGATAAAATTTTACCTTTTATATAGATATCAGAGGAAAAAGTAGTTAAATTTAGGAGCAAAAAAACTATGAAAAGAATTCTTTTCATAATTGCTCCGAAGGACTCACAACAGGTGTTCCAATAATTTCAAATACTTCTGAAATTACTACAAATGCTGTAGGATCAATTCTGTGGATAAAAAGTTGCAGATCTCTGATCTGTTTATTTTTTAGAATTACCATAACCATTCTCCTGTTTACATATTTTTCCGAATCTTCCGTTTGTACTATAGTACTATAGGTATCAAAGGTGTCGTATAAAAGTTTTTGAATTCTCTTGTGTTGAGTACTTTTTATATAGACCATCTTTCTATAACTTCTACCATCAAAAATTTGATTTAAAACTAGATTAGTTATAAAAGAGGATAGAATAGCATATAAACCACTTTCAATACCAAAGACTAAAATCCCTGTTCCAATGACTAAAGCATCAAGAGTAAGCATAGCATATGCCACTGGGACTTTCACGAATTTACTAATTACTTGACCTAAAATATCAGATCCACCAGTACTTCCACCAAATCGAAATATAATTCCTAAACCTGCTCCTAAAAACATTCCTCCAAAAATTGGTGCTAATAATAAATTTCCACCTTTTGTGTAATCTACTACAGGAACATTATTTAATAAAGTTTGGAAAATTTGAGTGTAGAAAGCTAGACCGATAATTCCAAACATTGTTTTGGTACCATATTCCTTACCAAATATATAGACTCCTAATAAAAATATGGGAATATTGAAGATCAACATGGTAATAGCAATGGGAATATTATATCCATAAAAAAGTATAGTTGCAACTCCTGGAATACCACTACTTACTAATTTACCAGGAACAAGAAAGATCCCGATCCCAATTGCAGCTAATATTAATCCAAAATTTATTGCAAAATAATCAAAAAATAGCCCCTTAAATTTTCTTTTCATCTCTCTCCTCCTATAATTAACTTTTTCCAATTTTAGCACTTTTAAAGTTAAAAATATACACTTTTTTTCTTTTTCTTTTTATTACTAATATTGGGAGCTATGGTAAAATATAATTAGAAATAGATGGAGTATAAATAAACTAGGAGGAGAGATATGAATTTAGTAGAGGTAAGAAATAGAGCTCGTATAAAGATGAAAAAAGTATGTGTAGTTTGTCGTGAATGTAATGGTGTATGGTGTAGAGGTATGGTTCCTGGAATGGGAGGAGCCGGAGATGGATCTTCAATGCAAAGGAATTATGATAAATTAAAAGAAGTGAGAGTAATGATGAAAACTCTTCATAACGCTAAAGATCCAGATACAAAATATACTTTTTTAGGAAAAGTATTATCTAGTCCAATGATGGTAGCTCCTATAACTGGACTGAGTTCTAATGGTGGTGGAGCAATAGAAGAAAAAGATTATATAGATGACATAGTACATGGAAGTATAGAAAGTGGTATTATTCCAATGATTGGAGATGGGGGGGATCCTGATTTTTATAGATGGGGGATAGAGGCGTTAGATCAAATAGGAGGAAATGGCGTAGCAATAATAAAACCAAGATCAAATAGTGAGATAATTAAAAAAATAAGGATGGCAGAAGAAGTGGGGGCTTTAGCAGTAGGAGTAGATATCGATAGTGCTGGAAAGGGACAACTTGTGGAGCCTAAATCTATAGAGGACTTACGTGAACTAGTAAATTCAACAAAATTACCATTTATACTAAAGGGTATCCTTAGTGTAGAAGAAGCTAAGATAGCTATGGAAGTAGGAGTAGCTGGAATAATAGTATCAAATCATGGTGGAAGAGTATTAAATGGGACAATAAGTGCAATAGAAACAGTGGGAGCAATAAAAAAAGTTGTGGGAGATAAGATAATCATAATAGCTGATGGAGGAGTTAGAGAGGGGGTGGATATCTTAAAATTCCTAGCTTCAGGAGCAGACTCAGTTTTGGTAGGAAGACCTGTAATGTGGGGAAGTATAGG
>JAGLEA010000002.1 GCA_023145315.1 Psychrilyobacter sp. | reverse complement strand
CCATCTTTTCCGTTTTCTCCATCTACTCCAGCTGACCCATCTTTTCCGTTTTCTCCATCTATTCCATTCGTTCCAGCTGATCCATCTTTTCCGTTTTCTCCAGCTACTCCATTTGTTCCAGCAACCCCTTGTGCTCCATCTTTTCCGCCACCTGAACTACTACACGATATAAACGATGTTGCCAATATTCCTATAACAAGTAATTTCATTAATTTATTTCTTTTCATTTTCTCCACCTCTTTTATAATATTGTATATATATTATCATAAAAGTCTTAAAATAGCAACAATAGTTCTAAATTCAAACAAGAATAAAACAAAATATAAGTTTTTATATAGATAATAATAGAAAAAAGAGCTAAAACTTTATAAGTTTTAGCTCTCTTTTCTTAATCTTCTATTCTTTGTGGGATTATCCACTCACTATCTTTTCCTTGTGTATATTTAGCTATAAAATCATCTTTAAATTCCATAAACCTTTTATTTATAATTGCATCTCTTGCCCCATTCATCATATTTATTAAGAAATATAAGTTGTGATAAGTTGCTAATTTTTGACCTAACATCTCGTTTGCTTTAAATAAATGTCTAATATAGCCCCTTGTATAGTTCTTACAAACATAACATTGGCAATTTTCATCAAGTGGTCGTGGATCTAGTGCATATTTAGCATTTTTTATTACTAATCTACCGTATGTTGTAAAAGTAGTTCCATGCCTACCTAATCTAGAGGGTTGTACACAATCCATCATGTCAACACCGTGCTCTACAGCTTCTAACATATCTAGTGGCTCTCCCACTCCCATAAGGTATCTTGGCTTATGCTCAGGTAATTTAGGAGTTGTGTGAGCTAATATTCTATACATATCTTCTCGAGGTTCTCCTACAGCTAATCCACCTATGGCATATCCAGAAAAACTTTCATCCATCTCCATCAATTCATTCATACTCTTATCTCTTAGGTCCTCATATATTCCACCTTGCACAATTGCAAATAAACCTTGATCATGTGGTCTCTTATGTGCTTCTACACACCTTCTTGCCCATCTAGTCGTTCTCTCGATAGATGGAATCATATATTCTCTAGAAGATTGCCCTGGAGGACACTCATCAAATAACATAACTATATCTGGACCTAGACTATTTTGTATCTCTATTGATATTTCCGGTGAAATAAATCTTTTAGATCCATCAAGATGTGATCTAAAATGTACTCCCTCTTCTTTTATATCACGAATTGCTCCTAGACTAAAAACTTGGAAACCTCCACTATCAGTTAAGATTGGATGAGGCCAATTCATAAATTTATGTAACCCTCCAAATTTTTCTACAACTTTGTGCCCTGGTCTTAGAAATAAGTGATAAGTATTAGATAAAATAATATCTGCTCCTAATTCTCTTACCTCTTCTGGATTCATTGTTTTAACTGTTGCCTGAGTTCCTACAGGCATAAATACTGGTGTTTTTACATCTCCATGTGGTGTTTTTACAACTCCTACTCTTGCATTTCCATCTGTATGTGTCAGTTCATAATTAACTGGTAATTTAATCATCATAACTCCTATTTATATTTTTTATCTTCTTTTTATTTCTAATACACCTTTTAACCTTAAAATTTGATTCACTAGTCTATTATAGTCCTCTTTTTCATAGATCGCTATATCCATCTGGATAACTATTGATTGCTCAGCACCATTTTTAGAAGTAGATGTATTTACTCCCTCTAAATCAATCTTATGATCTGCCACTACTTTTACTATATCCATAAGTATATTACTTCTATCGGCAGTTACAACAACAAATGAGAACTTGTATTTATTTAGTTTGTTCGTTGCTACTTCAGAGTCCCATTTGGCATCTATTTGTCTTTTTGAATCTCTTTTTACTAATGATTTATAGTTTTTACAATCCTTTCTATGAATCCCTATATCTCCATATGTTGTGATATATCCGCCAATTTCATCTCCTGGAAGTGGTGTACAACACTTTGCAAATCTAATAATAGTATTATCTAATCCCTCTATTATTACACCATAATCATTTTTCTTTCTGTTTTTTTTCTTTTTACTCTCTTTAACAAAGTCATTTATCTCTTTTTTTTCTTCAACTTTTTCATGTTTTAATAATCTTCCTACAAATTGTGGGACATTTAATTTTTTACTTGATATTTTTAATAAAAATTCTTCTAAACTATTAAAGTGATTTTTATCTAGATATTCTTTCATCTCTTTTAATAACTCTATTTTTTTTAAAGAAGAACCTACCTTTATTAATTCCTTTTCTAATATTTCACGACCTATTTTTACATTTTCATCATAATTTTTTTCTTTAATCCATCTTTTAATCTTACTTTTTGCACTCTGAGTAACCACTATGTTTAGCCAATCACGACCTGGTCCCTTTGATACATTTGATGTGATTATATCTATTCTATCTCCTGTTTCTAGAGTATAGTCGATTGGTACAATCTTATCATTTACCTTAGCACCTATACACTTATATCCCACTTGGGTATGGATATGGAATGCAAAATCAAGTGGTGTTGCACCTTTTCTAAGTTCTACAACATCACCTTTAGGAGAAAATACAAAAACCGTTTCATTTAATATATCCCCTGTTACTGTTTTTATAAATTCTTCTGAGGTATCTGCTTCATTTTGCCACTCTAAAATTTTTCTAAGCCATGAATAAACATTATCTGCTTTAGAATTTTTATTTTTTTCTTTATAGTTCCAATGTGCTGCTATTCCATCCTCAGCTACTGCATGCATCTCTTTAGTTCTAATCTGTATCTCTATAAAGTTCCCCTGAGGTCCTACTAAAGTAGTGTGAATAGATTGATATCCATTTGATTTTGGTACAGCAATATAATCTTTGAATCTACCTGGAACAGGCTTCCATGAACTGTGTAAAAGTCCCAAAACACTATAGCATTCTCCTTCTGTATCCACGAGAACACGTACTGCAGTTAGATCATATAACTCCTCAAAACTTTTATTTTTTTCAGACATCTTTTTATATATACTATAAAAATGTTTTACTCTTCCTGATATCTTACTAAATATATTATTTGACTCTAACTTCTCATTTATTTTAGAAATAACATCATTAGTAAATTCTTCACGTTCAGCTCTTTTTCTATTTATCATTCTTACTAGTGTTTTATAAGCAAGAGGTTCAAGGTAATATAAACAAAGATCTTCTAATTCCCATTTAATCTTTGCCATTCCTATCCTATGTGCTAGAGGTGCAAAGATACTTAGCGTTTCCTCTGCTATCCTAACCTGTTTATGAGCTGGCATGTGTTTCAATGTTCTCATGTTATGAAGTCTATCTGCTAATTTTATAATTACTACTCTTATATCATTTGCCATAGCAACGATCATCTTTCTTATGTTCTCTGGCTGTTTATTACTCCCCACTGGAAGATTCGTTAACTTAGTAACTCCATCTACTAGTTTCCCTATATCTTCACCAAAATTATAGTTAAGGTCTGGAACGGTAGTTAAAGTATCTTCTACTATATCATGTAGGAGACCTGCCACTATAGTATCTGTATCCATCTTCATATTGATAAGTATCTTTGTTACCTCGATTGGATGTATAATGTACTCTTCCTCTGATTTTCTATATTGTCCAATGTGTGATTCAATAGCAAAATCAAGGGCAGAAAAAATTAATTCTTCGTTTAAATCAAGTTTATTTTTTTCTATTTCATGCTTTAGATATAATTTATAATCCATAATTCACCTCCTTTTTTTCCTAATAAAAGCGACACTATGTGCCGCTCCTACTTAGTATTTCATAATTGTCATAATATCATATTTAGCTAAGTTTTTTCTTCCACCTAACCCTTCTAATTCTATAAGGAAAGCCATTCCAACAACTATTCCACCAAGATCTTCTATTATTTTCACTGTTGCTTCTACAGTTCCACCAGTTGCTAGTAGATCATCTACTATAAGAACTCTTTCCCCTGGTTTTATTGAATCCTTATGCATACATAGAGTATTAGATCCATATTCTAGATCATAACTATATTCTACTGTTTCTCTAGGTAATTTACCTGGTTTTCTAACAGGAGCAAACCCTACCTCTAACTCGTTTGATACAGGGCATCCAAATATGAATCCACGTGCTTCAGGTCCTACAACTAGATCAATTTGCTTCTCTTTTGCATATTTTACTATTTCATTTGTTGCTTGTTTAAATGCTTTTCCATTAGCTAGTAAAGGAGTGATATCTCTAAACATTATTCCTGGTTTGGGATAATCTTCTACTAATGCTATATAATCTTTTAAATTCATAATTTATCTCCTATTATCTATTCCCAACGATTCCCTAAATATTTAACCCCTGTAGATCCATTTTCAAAGTAATCTTTTAACTCTTTTTTTGTATTTGGATACAAAGTTATTTTATCTATATCTGATTTTTTAATGTATTCTACACCAATTAAATTTCCATCAATACCTAATTCTAGCTCACCACTCACATATTCTACTTTGAAATAAACATTTACAATATGCCGACTTCCATTAGGAGCAATCCCTTCAGATATAAATATCATATCCCCAACTTCTACAACTATATTACACTCTTCTAGATATTCTCTTTTTAGAGCTGTTCTAAAGTCCTCTCCTAAATCAACTCCACCACCAGGTAGTAAATTATATTCTACACCATTTTTTTCGTGTCTTACTAATAAAACTTCATCTTCTTTTTCTAATATTCCCTGTACTCTAATCCTTATCTGCTTCTCCATCTAAGTCACTCACCTTATCAATTATTTTTTGATATTTTTTTGCTTCTTCTGAGTTATTATTTTTCAATGCTATCTCTTTACGAAGTTGTAAAACTTCTATATCGTATTTATAAGCTGCTGTTAGATGTTCTAAGTATAGTTCTGCTTCCTTTGTTTTCCCTACTTCGAAGCTTCTTTTAGCAATCTCAAGAGTTACAGCATCGTTTTTTGATTTTGATAGATATTCCTTTAGAGCTTTAAAAGCGCCGTCATAATCATCAAGTACATCTATTAAATATCTTGAGTATTTAATTACAGTTATAGGGTCACTTTTTCTATTTTGATATGTTGTATAGATAAAGCTATATATTTCACCCGTTCTCTTCGTTCTTTTTAAAACTTCAACATATTTATCTACAAATATATAGTTACTAGTATCTACATAATTTAAGATCTTTGAAAAATTAATATATGCCTCTTCATAGTTTCCTTCAGCAAAAGCTATATTTCCTTTTAGTAAAAATATCTTATAGTCTGTACTATCTGATGATTGTTTTTCTAGGTATTTCTTACTTTTCTTCAAATCTCCCATCTTATAATAAAGAATAGCTATATTAGAAATTGTTGGTTGATCATTTGGTTCTATCTTTATCGCTGCTAAATAGTATTTCTCACTTGTTTTGTAGTCTCCTAAATAAGCATAAGCTAGAGCCATTTCTCTTAGTAGAATTGGATTCTTTTTATCTTGTTCGTAATATGCTTTATATTCTTCAATAGCTTTTGTATATTTTTGCTCTCTAGCATAGTTCATTCCTCTAATTAGATAGTGCTCCTTTTTCTTTTCTTTTTCTGAGTTTGTACAACTTACAAATGTTAATATTATAATTACTAGTAATAATATTTTTTTCATTTTCAACTCCTATTTTTCCATGTTTTTTGGAATAATGGCTCCACCTGATACTATTAACTTAATAGCATCTTCTACTTTTATATCTAATTCTCTTACTTCTGAACTTTCTACCATGATAAACATTCCTGAGGTTGGATTAGGAGATGTTGGCACAAATATACTTATTAGTTCCTCTTTCTCTAATAGATCACAAAAGAATTTGTTATTTCTATTCGTTAAGAAACCTAAACTATAGCTTCCTTTTCGTGGATATTCTATAAGTACAACTTTTTGATATGCCTTTGTTCCCGAAGAAAACATAAGCTCTCTAATTTGTAATATCGTTGTATAGATTGTTTTTATTACGGGAATCTTTGAAATTATCTTATCAATACTGTTGGCTATAGCTTTTCCTATTACATTTTTCATTGCTAAACCCATCAAAATAATTAATAGTGTCAATATTAATACGGCAAATATATACACCATGATCTTTACCGGTAGTTCTGACTGAAGATCCTCGTGTGAGAGATGTTTAACCATTTCTATTATTACTATATTTCCATTTAAATATCCACTTATTAATCTAGAGATCCAAATTAATAAATTAATCGTAATAAGTAATGGAAGTATAGCTATTAAACCTGTAAAAAATAAACTTTTTAAGCTTTTCATTCTTTCTTTTCCTCCGCTGTTTCAACAAGAATTGTTATTATTCTCATCTTCTCTATTTCCACAATTCTTAATTTTATATCATTTATTTCCACAATATCATTTACTTCCCCAACTTTTCCTAAGATATCCACCATGTAACCACCTAAGCTTTCATAATCTTCTGATTCTGGTATAGCTAGATCTAGTTCTTTGTTTAAATCTTCTAAACTAATTCTGGCATCTACTTTATATTTATTAGGAGCAACTTGATTTATCTCATCTTCCTCATGGATATCATATTCATCTTTTATCTCACCTATGATCTCTTCTATGAGGTCTTCAATTGTTAAAAGTCCTACAGTTCCACCATATTCATCTAATACTATCGCCATATGTACTTGCTTTTGTCTAAATTCTTCTAACACTTCAAAACTTGCTTTTGTCTCTGGTATATAATATCCATCTCGTATCATATCTTTTACAAGGCTACTAGTTTTATTGTCTTTAGCTAATACTAGTAGATCTTTCACATATAGTATTCCTAATATATCATCTAAATCCTCACCATATACAGGTATTCTAGAATACCCAGATTGAATTATTTCATCCCAAACTTCATCGATAGTTGACTCTGAATCTATCATAAATATTGAAGTTCTCGGTGTCATTACTTCTTTCGCCATAGTATCACCAAACTCTATTACCGAGTGAAGCATCTCCCTTTCTTCCTCTTCAATAACGCCTTCAGATTCTCCTACACTTATGTAAGATATAATCTCATCCTCTGTTATCATTAAGTTTTCCTCTTTGATATTTACACCTAACATACTACTTATTATCTTTGTAATAAACATAAGTAATTTTATTAGTGGTAGAGCAATTATACTTAAAATGTAGATAGGTCCGATCATTAACCCGGATATCTTTTTCGAATATGTTTTAGCTACTATCTTAGGAGTTATTTCACCAAATATTAAAACAACAAGAGTCATTGATACAGTCGCAACAACTATTGCATTTCCTGATTTTTCCCCCATTACCTGTAGTGTTACTACAGTTGCAATAGAAGAAGCTAGTATATTTACTATGTTATTTCCTAGAAGTATTGCTGTTAAAATTTCATTTGGTTTAGTTAACCATATTTTTAATAATTTTGCCGTCTTAGGATTAGATTTCTCTATCTCCTCAAGATCTGTACTTTTAAATGCTGTTAGAGCAGTTTCAGATGCTGAAAACACTCCTGATAATATGATTAATATACCTAATAAAATAAATTGACTATAAATTTCCAATTTTTTTCTTACACCTTCCCCGTTTATTTAAAGTTTTAGAAACTTTTATTGATTAAATCTGTTTTTGTTATTATTCCTTCTATAGAATCCCCTTCTACAACAAGGACAAAATTATAATGTTGTTCAACTATTTGATCTACTACAACTGCTAAGTCATCTGTTTTCTTAGCTACTTTATATTTTTTTGTCATAAGATCCTTTGCTGTATATGCAGATAGTTTTTTTAATTTTTCTTTGAAGTTCTTACTTTCTGGTAATGTTATTAAAAGGTCCCAAAATGCTACTACTGGTGGCAATGGTGCTGTTTCTTGTCTAACTAAAACATCATCACGTGTTACTACTCCTATTAGTTTTCCATTTTCTATTACAGGTAATTTCCCTACACCTTTTTCTATCATTATTTTTAAAACTTTTTCAAATGATAAGTTTGCATCAATTGTTATTAAATCTGTGTTCATTACATCGCTTATTTTTTTCATAATTTTCACTCCTATTTAGCGTTTATTAGATTATTTTACCATAATTAAA
>JAGLEA010000199.1 GCA_023145315.1 Psychrilyobacter sp. | reverse complement strand
AAGTTTATAGTCGTCCAACTTCAGCAATACTTTTCCTACTTCAACGATCGTGACTTACCCATTAAGACAATTATAAACTTCTTGAACTTTTGTGTCTTATTTTCTTTCAAGAGAAAAGAGACCCGTATTAAGGATGGAATCCTTAGATTTTGAACTTTGGTTACTTTTTCCATATCTTAATTTTTTTCTAAATATAAATAAATTAAGTATTCATGGATCGAGAAAGTAACGAAAAAGAATTGGAGGTGATCCCCTTGATAGCCCTTACTCACATTACTTTCGCAGTAGCCACCAGCCTCATGTTAGGAGCTACTTCTACCACCACTATAACCTTGGTAGGGATAGGATCTCTCCTCCCTGATATAGATTATCCAAAGAGTACGCTAGGAAAATTGTTTTTACCTATCTCAATCTATCTAAATAAAAAAGTTGGCCATAGAACCCTAACCCATTCCCTACTTGTATGGGTACCATTGAATTTAATAGGGTTATATTTTTATAAGCCCTTATTTTTTATAACGATGGGGGCTATCTCTCATCTTGTTTTAGATTCTTGGAATGTTTCAGGAGTGATGTTATTCAATCCATTTTCAGAGAAACTTTTTGTCCTAGCAGGTAGAAACTATAGAATCAGATCAGGATCTCGGCCAGAGTTGATTTTAATAACTATCTTTCTTTTTATGAGCTTAGTGATGGGACATATCAATACATTGGGAGGAGCTAGAACTATTATCCAAACCACCATGGCATCCTATAATATGGCTTATGAAAATTATAGTAATCAAGGGCTACATATCTCCTATATCCAAGGAAAATTAAGATTTCCAAATGGTTATACAAAATCTGGTAAATGGCTAGTAATAGGAAAAAATTCTAGATATATGCAGTTAACTATTCTAGATGAAAAAAGAAATAAATTAATAAAAATATATGAAGATGCTGAGTTCCTAAAAGCTGTGTTGTTACCAACTAGGGAAAAATGGCAAACACTAGAATTGTCAGTTCCAATGGAGCTAAAAAGTGGAAATTTATTTTTTAGACCAGGAAAATCATGGAGAAAAGCAAAACCAGGCGATACAGTAATTGGTTACTTAATCCATAAAGTTCCAATAGAATTAGAAGAATTTAAAAGATCATATGATTATTAATTTTATTAATATCCTCCTAAAATATGTTTAATTTCCAAAAAACGGAAATTATATGGTATAATTTAAAAAAAAGAGGTGGTTTTAGTGATTTTAATGAATTTAAAGGTAGATAATTTTTATGGATTTAATGATTTTGAGATAAATTGTTCATACCCAAGAAAAATAAAAGGTTCAACGATTTTATATGAGTATTTAGAGGAAAAACCAAATTTTAGATATAAAAAAGTAAATGTAATTATGGGGGCAAATGCTACAGGTAAGACAATTTTTGGAATGGTTTTAAAAAATATAATTTGGTTTCTAGTATATAAAGAGAAAGAAGAATTAATTAAAATGGTAAATAATTCTAATAAAATAGCTAGTTTTGAGATTGATTTAGTATTAGAAGATCTAAATCTATACAGGATAAGTTGCACTATTAATAATGGTGAAATTCAAGATCTAATTCTAAAAAAATCAAAGATAACAAAAATAAGCTCATATGAAGATTGTGTTAATAAATACAAGGTAATAGAAGAATATTGCAAAGTAAAAGAGAATGATCCAAAGTTAAAAATATATAAAACTCTAAAAGAAATAGAAAATCTATTTAGTGAATATCTTTTTGCATTTCCTGATGAAAAAATAGAGGAAATATATAATATAAAATTATTAAATTTAATATTAAAAACATTTGATCCCTCTATTAAAAAGGTTGTAGAAAGTGAAGAAGTTGAAAATACTTATCATATTGTTTTTAATTCAGGGAAAAAAGTAATAGTGCAAGATGGAGAAATTTTAAAGAGCAGTTTGTCTAGAGGAACAGAAGAAGGAATAGAAATTGCTGCAATTTTAAATAGTATAGGGAAAAAAAGAGGTTTATTTTTTATAGATGAAAAAATTTCATATGTTCATAGTGAATTAGAAATGGAAATTTTAAATCAAATGATAAACTTAATGAAACCAAAGTCACAATTGTTTTTTACAACACATAATACTGACATTCTCGAAATGAACCTACCTATACATAGTTTTACTTTT
>JAGLEA010000198.1 GCA_023145315.1 Psychrilyobacter sp. | reverse complement strand
GTTTTTATAAATTTTGCTAGTACTCCATTTACAAACTCATGAGAACCTGTGTCACCATAAACTTTTGCTAACTCTATTATCTCGTTTAAAACTATCTCAAACCCTGTTTCTTCATACATTAATTCATATACACCAAATCTTAGAAGTGATCTCTCTACACTCCCTACAGTCGCTAATGACCATTCATCCATCTTTTCAGATAACTCTTGGTTAATAGTTCCATAGTGCTTATCAATTCCACTTGCAAATTCTCTGATAAATTCTATCTCACTAGTAGAAAATTGAATTTCTTCTACATTATTTGTAGTTTCTTCCTCTCCAAATTTTTCAGTTCTTCTCATTCCTTCTTCCAAAAATTCTTCTAATCTTTGCATAGGTGTTACCTTGTTCATATCAGCTTCAAATAAAAGCTTAAATAGTTCCTCTCTAGCTATCTTTCTACTCATAATTCTCCTTCCTACTAATCCTTTAGTCTATCGATAATAATTTTTTTTATCTCTTTAATTTTTTTTCCATCTGAAAGTGTAGCTCCTACATAAGTTGTTAATATTACAATTAGAAGTGCTGCTATTCCATGAGCTATTAGCACATATCCAAAAGCAAACCCCATTAATCCACCTATATATTTTCTACCATTTAGTATGAAATTTTCAATCAACTTTTCTAATCCCATATTAATTCACCTCTTCCATATCTAGTTGCCTTGAAGTAACTTAGTTACTCTTAGTTCAACTTCTACAATACTTAAATCTAAATAATTTTCTATTCTATTTTTTATTTCTTGCTGAATTAGAGCAAGATCTTCTGAAAGTGAATGACTAGATATTATATCAATTGATACAAAAATTTTCAATTTTTTTCTCACATTTTTATTTTTAACTTTTACATTTTTAATTTTAGGATAATCTCCTACTGCTTCTTTCACTATATTATTAATTGAATTAGACGATATTTTTAATATCCCATTTGGTGTTTTTATTTTTAATTCTTTTGGTTTTTCCGTTAATATAATTATTTTCTCAAGAAACAGTAATACATATATTAAAGATACTCCTGATATTCCACCACGAACTAGATAAGAACTAAAATCTATCATATCTAGAGATTCTGGAAATATTCCTAGATATATTCCAGCTAATCCCAAACATAAAATACCAATCCATGCTAATCCAAAAATAAGTTTTATAAACATATTAATTCCTCCAATTTCTTAGCTAAAAATTAGAGGCGTATTACGCCTCTAGTCTAATATTACTTCTTCCTCTTTTCTCTCTTTTACTTTAACATCTTGTATATATACATTCACTTCTAAAACTTTTAATCCTGTTAACTCGGTTATATTTTTAATAATATTCTCTTGAACTTTCATAGCTATTATAGGAATTGGGTATCCATATTCTACAACAATATGAACATCTACACTACACTCTTTTTCTCCTACTTCGACTTTTACACCCTTAGTCATCTTGTTGATTCCTAAAATTTTATTCACTTCATCAGTTACTCCACTAGTCATCTTATAGATCCCTTCTACACCTAGTGTTGCTCTAGCAGCTATTACCTTTACTACATCATCTGATATCTTTATATTTCCTAATCCTGACATTTTGCACCTCCAAAATTATTTTCTTATTATATTATATGATTATTATTTTTATTTCCTACTTTTTACTTTAAACATTCTGGAAAATTTTTCTCAATAAAATTTGTTGAGTAGTTTCCACTTCTAAATTCCTCTGTATCTAATACCTTTTTATGAAATTTAATAGTTGTTTCTACCCCCTCTATCATATACTCTTCTAGTGCTCTCTTCATCCTAATTATAGCCTCTTCTCTATCAACACCATGAACTATTAGTTTTCCAATCATAGAATCATAATATGGTGGAATATCATATCCTTGATATGAATGAGAATCTACTCTTACACCTATTCCACCAGGAACTATGTATTTCTCTAGTGTTCCAGCTGATGGTAAGAATCCATTGTCTGAATCTTCAGCATTTATTCTACATTCTATAGAATGTCCGTGTAGTTCTATATCAGATTGTTTTACAGATAGTTCATGACCTGATGCCACTATTATCTGAGCTTTTATTATATCAAATCCTGTTACTGTCTCTGTTACTGTATGTTCCACTTGAACTCTTGTATTCATCTCCATAAAGAAGAAATCATTGTTTACGTCTACTAAAAATTCTAAAGTACCTACTGAATCATAATTAATAGCTTTTGCTAACTTTACAGCAGCATCTCCCATCTTCTTTCTTACACCTTCAGGTAGTGTTGCAGATGGAGCTTCTTCTACTAATTTTTGATGTCTTCTTTGAATAGAGCAGTCTCTCTCCCCTAAATGAACAACATTTCCAAATTTATCTCCTACTATTTGGATCTCAATATGTCTTGGATTTTCAACATATTTCTCTACATAACAATCAGGATTTCCAAATGCTTTATCAGCTTCATTTTGAGCAGCACCAAAATTAACAGCAAATTCTGCATCATTTCTTGCTATTCTCATTCCTTTTCCACCGCCACCAGCAGTAGCCTTTATCATTACAGGATAACCTATTTTTTCGTTTACTACATCTCTTGCATCTTCCATCTTATGGATAATACCTGTTCCATTTGTTAGTGGTACACCATTTTCTATAGCGGTAGCTCTAGCAGTTGCTTTATCCCCCATGTTGTTGATTGCTTCTGGGCTTGGTCCTATAAAAGTTATTCCATGTTTTTTACATATCTTAGCAAATTCTGCATTTTCTGCTAAAAAACCATAACCTGGATGGATAGCTTCTGCTCCAGTTGCTTCTGCTGCAGCTATTATATTAGGAATCTTTAAATATGATTCTGAACTCATTGCAGGTCCAATACATACTGATTCATCAGCTAGCATCACATGTAAACTATCTTTATCAGCCATTGAATATACTGCAACTGTTTCTATTTCTAGTTCCTTGGCTGCTCTTATTATTCTTACAGCTATTTCTCCACGATTAGCTATTAATATTTTTTTAAACATTTCCCCTCCTAATTAGCTCTTTTCTATTTTCACAAGTACTTTCCCATACTCTGCTATGTCGCCATTTTTCGATATAATTTCTTTTATAATTCCATTAGTATGACTAATTATATCTGTTTTAAGGCCAATTGCCTTTATATATCCTATTTTTTGCCCCTCTTTTACTTCCATTCCTTCTGAAATTATTTTTTTCTCATTTTTGTCTATATAGTAAAACTTTCCTACTGTTTCAGAAACTATTTCTTCTATATTATTTATTTCTATTTCTTCTGTGTTTTCTCCTACTATTTCTTCTGTATTTACTACTACATTTGACACTGCTAACTTTGGTTTTTTAATAAATAATTTAAACTCTTTTTCCTCTATTGCTATCTCTGTGATTTGTGATTCACCTATGATTTTGATTATATCATTTACTGTTTTCATATCTTGTTTCATTTTTACCCCCTTATTTATACTACATACAATTTTAACATATATAATATCTTCTTACAAGTTAATAAATACACCTGTTATTTGACCTTTAACCTTCGTTTTCCTAGAAGATCCGTTACTTCATGAATAAAACTTAAACTTATTGAAATCCTATATTCATCTCCTAATTCCACTACTCTTTTATTATCTTTTTCTTTCAATGCTATATATACTTTGTTTCGTCCAGAGTACTTCAAAAGCATCTTCTTTAGTTCTGGAAGTTTTCCTCGTGTCTCTTCATCTATTAGAATATACACTTTATAACTATTAATTTCTACAATATCTTCTAAATATTTAATATCCTTCACTATTATTTTTGTTTCTTCCACACCACCGAAAAAATCAATTTGTGTATTTCCTTCTAAATATATAGTATTCCCTTCTACTATATAGTTTGCCATCTTTTCATATTCTCTAGGGAAAACAGTACAACTAATCTCTCCTAAATGATCTTCCATAGTAAATATTGCCATCATATCTTTATTTTTTTTTGTTATTATTTTTTTTATATTTGTTATCATCCCATATGTCTTTACATGATTTTTATTTTCCCCATCTAAATCCACTATTTTATCTAGTTCATACACATCTAAAATATCTTTGTATTTATCCAGAGGATGTCCTGTAAAGTAAAACCCTAAATATTCTTTTTCTCCTCTTAGAAGATTTTCTAATTTATATTCTTCTAAAGTTCCCATATTAAAGCTTTCTATCGTTCTCCTAGCTTCTCCAAATAGGTTCATTTGTTGTATATCATCTTCCTTTGCTACACGGGTTGCATAGACTATAGCCTTTTCTAAACTACTAAATTTTTCCCGTCTATTTCCTGGTAAATTATCTAAAGTTCCAGATAATATCAGTGCTTCAATTCCTTTTTTATTTAGCCCTATTTTTTTTGTTCTCATTATAAACTCTTCAAAATCTCGATATTCACCAAATTCTTTGACATCTAATTGAAGTTTTTCTATAATTCCACTACCTAAATTTTTAATAGCCGACATACCAAACCTTATTTCATCTCCATCAACTATAAACTTACTACTTACTTTATTTATATTTGGTAATCCCACTTTTACATCATGCTTTTTTGCGTCTTCTAGATATTGTGCAATCTTACTATTATTACCACTCTCAGATGTCATAATAGCTGCATAGTAATACTTTGGGAAATATTCTTTGAGATAGATCGTCCAATAAGATATCAAGCCATATGCTGCTGAATGAGATTTATTAAATCCATATCCAGCAAATTTATCTATCAAGTAAAATACATCTTCTGCTATTTTTTTTGAAAAACCATTTTTAACAGATCGTTCTATAAAAGATACTCTATTTTCCTCCATAAGCTCTGCTATTTTTTTTCCCATAGCACGCCTTAATAGGTCAGCTTCTCCTAATGAATAGTTAGCCATGATTGATGCTATCTTCATTACTTGTTCTTGATATAATATTACACCATAAGTTTCCTTTAATACCCCTTCTAATTTTTCATGAGGATATTTAACAGCTTTTTTATTATTTTTTACATCTATATAATCATCTACCATCCCTGACCCTAGTGGTCCAGGACGATATAGTGCCAATACTGCTATTATATCCTCAAAAGTTGTAGGATGCAGTTTTTTTAGGAGTTTTTTCACCCCTTGAGATTCTAATTGAAATATTCCTAATGTATCTCCTCGTTGGAGTGCATCAAATACTAGAGGTCCGTCTAATGGAATATCCTCTAATTTAATATTTAAACTTTCACCTTTATTTATATAATCTATTGCCCTCTTTATTACAGTTAGAGTTCGTAGTCCCAAAAAATCCATCTTTAAAATACCTAAGTCTTCTAATTCTTTCATCTGATATTGAGTACTTATCTGTTCCCCTTTACTATCAGAGTATAGTGGTACATCCTCGGTCAACAAGTTTTTAGTTATAACTACACCTGCTGCATGAATAGACGAATGTCTCACAGTATTTTCTAATCCTAAAGATATCTCTATTAAATTTTTAGATTCCGCATCTGTTTCATAAGCTAATTTAAATTCTTTGACATTTTTAATTGCGTTATTTAGTGAAGAAAACTGTGGAATTAATTTTGCTAACTTATCAACTTTTGAAAGAGGAACTCCTAATACTCTTCCGACATCTCTTATAGCTGCACGAGCCTTCATAGTCCCAAAAGTTATTATTTGTGCTACTCTATCCTTTCCATATTTCTTTACTACATAATCTATTATTTCATGTCTTCTTTCTCCACAAATATCTATATCTATATCTGGCATAGATACTCTTTCTGGATTTAGAAATCTTTCAAAAATTAAACCGTATTTTATTGGGTCTAACTCTGTTATTCCTAGAGCATAAGCTACCATACTACCTGCAGCAGATCCCCGACCTGGTCCGATTGGAATATCTTGTTTTTTTGCATAGTCTATAAAATCCCATACTACAACAAAGTACTCCTCATATCCCATTTGATTTATTATTCCCAATTCATACTCTATCCGTTCCCTTGTTTTTTCTTCTACACCATGGGGATACCTTTTCTCTAGTCCATCATCTACTAATTTCCGTAGATAGTCATCTATTCCAGTGTATTTTTCTTCTACTGGATATGCTGGGAATTTTAGCTCTCCAAATTTTATATCTAAACTACACCTTTCAGCTATTTTTACTGTATTTTCTAATGCATTTTTATACTTCCCCAGTTTTTCAAATATCTGATCATAGGTTTTTAAGAATAATTCCGTTGTAGAGATTTTCATTCTTTCTTTATCTGCTACTTTACTTCCAGTTTGTATACAAATTAAAACATCTTGCAATTCATGTTGCCCATAATATACATAGTGAACATCATTAGTCCCTACTACTTCTAATTCATGCCTTTGTGCTACCTCATAGAGTCTATCATTTAGTGGATATTGTTCAGGTATTCCATTATCTTGTAGTTCTATATAAAAATCTTCTCTTCCAAATATATCTATATATGAATCTACTATCTCACTTATTTCCTCTTCTGATCTGTTATTTCTTAGGGACGTTGCTATCTCACCTTGCATACATGCAGACAGACCGATGAGCCCTTCACTATATTTTTTTAATATTTTCTTATCTATCCTTGGTTTTGCATAAAATCCATCTATATAACCTATTGAGGCTAGTTTCATTAAGTTTTTATACCCTGTTATATTTTTAGCTAATAAAACAAGATGAAAACTTTTTCTTTCTTGTTTTTCATCACTTATAAGACCTTGATTAAGATATGCTTCCATACCTATGATTGGATTTATCCCTCTTTTCATTGCTTTTTTATAAAATTCAACAGCACCAAACATATTACCGTGATCTGTTATTGCCATAGATTTCATATTTAGTTCTACAGCTCTATCTAGATATTGATCTATCTTACCTACTCCATCTAGGAGGCTATATTCAGTATGTAGGTGTAGGTGTACAAATTTATTTTTCATGGGTCTCCTCCTAATTATTCACTTGCTATATTTTACCACATTTTACCTTGCTATATGAAAAAACTCCTACAAAACTAGAATTACCTAGAATGTAGGAGTTTTATAAAATATTTAATAGTGGTATCTGCATTGATGAAATATTATTTCCCCTTCTAACACTTCATAAACTAATCTATGTTCTCTGTCTACTCTTCTAGACCAAAGTCCTGATAAATTTCCTTTTAAGGGTTCTGGTTTTCCAGTTCCTTCAAATGGGTGTCTTGATATTTCTTTAATCAATTTATGTATTTTTTTTATTACTTTTTTATCTGTTTCAATCCAATAATTATAGTCTTCCCAACCATATTTTGTAAAAGATATTTTCATATATTAATCCTCTAAAAGGTCTAGATTCAAATTAATTAACTTCCCACTTTTTACTTGCTCTCTTGATTTTATTAATCGACTAGAATTTTTAAGCGAAGATAATAAATATACTGTTTCTGTAAGAGAATTATAGTCTTCTTGAGATATTACAACCATATTTTCATTTCTTTTTCTAGTCACAATTAGTGCTTCATGATCATTATAAACACTATCTAAATTAGTTTTTAAATTCTGCCTAAATTCTGTATAATTAACTGCTTTCACATTCATCAACTCCCTTTATTATTTCTTATAATAAAGTATTGTACTATATTCTGTACTTTTTTTCAATATTTAATAAAATTATCACAAAAAAAAGACTCATAGATTGCTCTACAAGTCTTTCAAAATATATTTTATAATTTTCTTCCTTTTATTCTTTGCTTATCCTTTTACTGCTTCTGTTTCTTTTTCCACTTCTGGTAATTTTTCAATGGTTATTCCTGTATAACCATAGAATATTGAAATTAACGGATTGATTAAGTTTAAGAAACAATATGGAATATATGTCCAAGGTGCTAATCCTAGAGTTGCGATCATATATGCACCACAAGTATTCCATGGAATTAACGGTGAAGTTAATGTTCCAGAATCTTCTAAACATCTTGATAAGTTTTTAGGATGTAATCCTTTGTCTTCAAATGCTTTTTTAAACATTCTTCCTGGCACTACAATAGCAAGATATTGATCTCCTGCTACTAAATTTGTAAAGATAGGAGTTAATATAGTTACTAATATTAAGTTTCCTGTTGTACTTGCTAAAGTAAGTATCTTCATAGCTAAAGCTGCTAGCATTTGTGTTTTTTCCATAATTCCACCTAAGATCATAGCACAGAATATTAGTGATACAGTCCACATCATAGAGTCTAATCCCCCTCTATTTAGAAGTGAATCTACCATCTCTAATCCTGATTCTCCAGCATATCCATAGTGTAATGTCTCTAATACTGCTCCTACTGTTGCTCCTTGGAATACTATTGCTGCTATTCCACCTAATATTGCTCCTCCAAATAATCCTGGAATTGCTGGTACTTTCATAATTACTGCTCCTATTACAATAACTGGAACTAATAATAATAGTGGATTTAAGTTAAAATTTCCACTTAAAGTTGTCAATATACTATCAATTGTATGAGTATCTAATGCTGCACCAGTGTATTTCATTCCAATAAATCCGAATAATACTAGTGAGATTAAAAAACTAGGAACTGTTGTATACATCATATGCTTTATATGAGTAAATAAGTCTGTTCCTGCCATTGCTGGTGCTAAGTTTGTAGTATCTGATAATGGTGATAATTTATCTCCCATATAAGCTCCTGAGATTATAGCACCTGCCACTATATTTCTAGGTATTCCTAATCCTTCTCCTACACCAATAAGTGCGATACCTACTGTTGCTGCTGTAGTCCATGACGAACCTGTTGCTACTGCTACTACTGCACATATTATTAATGTTGCTGGTAGGAATATTCCTGGTGATAATATTTTTAATCCGTAAAATATCATCGTTGGAACTACACCTGATTGAATCCAAGTTCCTACTACCATACCAATAATCATTAGAATTATTATTGCTCCTAAAGCCATCTTAATAGTATCTACAATTCCTTCTTCTATCTCTGCCCAATTGTAATTAAGTGAAAATATTGCTATTCCTGCTGCAAAAAACGCTGATATTAATATTGGAATATGTACATCTATTCCTGCAATTTGAATTGCATAAAATAAACTTCCTATTAAAAATACTAGTGCTATTAGTGCGTGTGTAAATGTTGTTTCTTTTTTCTGCTTTCCGTTCATAAACTGCCCCCTTTTTTTATTTACTCACTAAAGTATAAGATTTTTCTAAGGCTAAGTCAATAGAAGTTGCCTTAAATATAAATTAAAATTTGATATTTATTTGATATTCAATTATTTAAAAGTAAGGAATATCAAATAAACAACAATTCCAAATATCAAAAAATTTATACTTTTATCGTAACACTTTATTTACATATTTTGATGTTGCTAGTTGTAATAATGAACCATAGTCTAATTTAAACTCTATTATATCGCCTACGCTATATTTTTTAGTTACATTAGTCAAATCTAAAACCATGTGGTCACTGCTAGCTCCGATTATTTTTAT
>JAGLEA010000197.1 GCA_023145315.1 Psychrilyobacter sp. | reverse complement strand
AGGAGTTTTTCTAAATCTAATTCTTCTAAATTTAATTTTTTCATTATATTTTTTTTACCCACTAAATTTACTAAATTATCCATATTTACATATACACCTAGATCCCCTTCTACACTTCTTTTCGCAACGGGTTCTGGCGATATTAATATCTTCAGTATATCCTCATTTCCCTCTGTAACAGAGTGAATATCAGTAGTTGCTCCCCCTACATCTAGAGTTACTAGATCACCTATAGTTTCTTTTAATATTTTAGAAGCTTCCATAACGGCCCCTGGTGTTGGAATTAGTGGTCCATTTATCAACTCTCTAATTCGTTCCATACCTGGTGCATGAACTATATGCTCCTCAAATACTTCTTGGATTACTTCTCTTACAGGTTCTATAGATAGAGTATCTATCTTTGGATATACATTTCCTACTATTCGTAAAAGATGGAGTTTATCATTTTCTTCAAAAATTAATTTTATCTCTTCTTGATTTTGTATATTACCAGCATATATTATTGGAACTTCTAAATCTAATTTCATAAGTTGTTCAGCATTGTAGATAGCAGTATCTCGTTCACCATAGTCTACTCCACCTGCTAATAAAATTATATTAGGTTCTAATTCTTGTATCTTTTTTATATCTGTTCGCCTAAGTTTTCCTGCTGTAACTAAATGAATATTAGCTCCTGCTCCTAAAGCAGCTTCCTTAGCAGCCTTGGCCGTCATGTCATACACTAATCCATGAACTGTCATTTTTAGCCCACCTGCAGCACTACTTGTTGCTAAAAACTCATCATATTCTAATTCAGATATATCTAAATTTCCCTTTAGGCTAGAAATAGCATCCATTAATCCTAAGTTAACATCTCCCTCTACTACAGTAGTAGGAGCTTGCCCTTGTCCTATAAATTTTGGATTTTCTTCTCCTATCCCTGTAAAGGCATTTACAACTGTTGTTGTACTTCCTATTTCAGCTACTAAAACATCTATTTTCATCGCTGCTCTTTCCTCCTATGACCTCTCCTTTTCTTGGAGAGATCAAATACTTGAGTATCTAAAAATTTATTTATTTTCTTCCATTTCTGCTTTTCTTTTCACTAAGAATGATGCTACATTTACACCTCTATCATTTTTAGAAAATCCTTCATCCATCCCTGCTTCTCTAGCTAATTCTGGGCTTACTTGTGTTCCACCAGCACAGATGATCACTTTATCTCTAATTCCTTTTTCAATAGCTAGTTCATGTAATTTTTTCATATTCTTATAGTGAACATTATCATGAGAAATAATTGTAGAAGCTAATATTACATCAGCATCTAGCTCTATTGCAGCATCTATTAGTTTCTCACATGGTACAGAAGTTCCTAGATACTCTACTTCCATTCCAAATTTTTCTACTCCTCCATGTTTAATATCTATTACTTCACGAAGTCCTACAGAATGCTCATCCTCTCCTACAGTTCCTGCAACGATTTTTAAGTCATACTTTTCTACTAACCCTCTTATCTCATCATCACTCATCACTTCTGGTTCAGGTGGAATTACTAATGAATCTAAATCTATATCAAATTCTACCTTTCCTTTTACTTGAACTCTTGTACCTTCACTAATATGCATAACTTCTGAATGAATAACTTCTGGATTGCTTAAGTTCATTTTTTTAGCAAACTCTAGTGCTGCAAATTCTGCTACCCTTTGAGAAGTTGGTAAAAATAACTCTATTTGTACAGTTCCATCTGCTAACCATTCTACTTCTGGTTTAATTTTAGAAGTATTTCTATACTTCTCATTAGCATCCATTCTTACATTTACATTATCCATCTCATCTAGTTCATCTATATAAACTATCTTGTCAGGATCTTCAAATGTAGATCCTCCTATTAAGTCAGATGGGTTAGTTACCCCATATTGCTCTATATTATTATTACCATAATGAGCTGTTACAGGTGCCATATAGTCAGCATCTCTTTCAAAAACTCTTCCTGCTCCTACTCCACCATCTTTCTTTCTACCTATTCCATCACCATTTTTTTCTGGATATAGTCCTGAGTCTACAAAGAATCCTTTTTCTACCGATTCAAAATATCCTCCCTCTTTTATCATCTCTTCAAGGTATAAAACGGCTCTTTCTTTTAACTCTCTAACTGACTCTTTCATATATCCATCTGTTCTTACTTCTACCATATCTAATAATCCATCTAATCCTACTAATGTCTGCTTTGCTGTATCACATGCCTCAATATTATAAACATGCCAAGGAACATTTCTTCCCTCATCTGGAGTTATTGTAGATTGGATGTCAGCACTAGTTAATCTAGAGATCATCATATTCATTACATGAGTTACTGTAGCTTCCCTTGATGATGAAGTGATATATTTTGTATTCATTTGAGCTCTCATCTTATATTCTGTAAAAAAATCACGTAATGCTACTGCATATGGTAAGTCAAACTTCATCGATGGTGCTGGTGAAGCTGTAGGAGGTACTGTTGAAAGGCAAATGTTCTCTTTTTTTATTCCTGATTTATATGAAAAAATTGAATTTAATCCATGTTGTACCATTAATTCTGGCATTACTTTCCATGCATCTCTTGCAGTTGCATTGGCATTGTGTGCTCCGTCTATTTGTGCCATATCAGCCCAAGCCATTATTTTCTTTGATTCTGCTGCATCAATAAATGTTCTTATCATATTTATATTTCTATATAAAACATTATATTGTGGATCTTGATGTGCTCCATTTACTCCTTCTTCTGCAAACATTACTGCTACATCTGGTCCTGCTACTCCCGATACATATGAATGATAGTTTATCGGTCTTCCTACTTCTTCTTCGATCATATCACAAGCTTTTCTCTGAGCTCTTATTTGCTTTCTTGTGATAGGTACGCCTCCAATCCCTTGTGGTGTTCCCTCTATTAAGCCATCAAAATGTGATTGTCCTGCTGTTCTTATTACCATTAGATGGTCTGCTCCATGCCATGCAGCCATTCTCATTCTTCTAATATCATCTTCAAATCTTCCTGATGCTATCTCAGTAGTTATTACTTCCTCTGGTTGAGGATCTAATCCGTCAAAATATCTTGATGCTGGTATTCCTATAGAATTTTTTAATGGTTCTGAACAATTTGTAAATTCAAATGCTCCCATCTTTAATTTATCTACCTTTTTTCTCCAAACCCATCCTCTTCTCTTTGGTCTATAGTTCTCAAGATCACTTAATATCTCTCTTATATCCATCTTCTCTGTAGGTATTAATTTTTTCATTATTTTTTACCTCCTTTAAAAATTTCCATAAGTAGATCCCAATACTTACCTTCTAACATCCCTTCTCCAGCTTCTCTGATAGAGATATTTTTTTCTTTTGAAACTCTATATACTAGATGTCCTACACCTTTTCCAATTAATCCTCTATCTATTGCACCTTCTACTAATGGATTAGCTTCTAAACTAGAAAATCCCATTCTTAGTAAGATTGATCTTTCAATCGACGGTGTAGTATGTGTTTTTGCTAGATCTATCATTGGGTCTACTAATTTCTCTGCTAGTTCCCAAAATTTTCCTTTTAATTCATCATTAGTTAATTCTTTTAAATGTACTCTTCTAGTAGAAAAATCATCTTCTCTTTTCAAATATCCTTTCATCTTATACCTCCATTATTTTCCCTCTTTCTCCCTTTAGTACAAAGGAAGTTGCCAAAGCCGAGGTCTTTAGATCTTACTTTCTATTAACTCTAATAGTTCATTCATATATTCACTAGTTTCTGTTCCCTTCTCATATATAGGGTTATACTCTACTATATCTATTGATGTTACAGATGCCGTATCTAT
>JAGLEA010000196.1 GCA_023145315.1 Psychrilyobacter sp. | reverse complement strand
GGAGTTCCTACAGCTGTTATCTCAGTTGGATCTATACCATCGAGATCAAAACTAATATGAAGATTTTTATCTTTAAAAAATTCTTTTACTTCTTCAAAAGCTTTTTCAAACCCCATATCTACTATCATATCCCAAGAATAATTTTTCACTCCTAGTTCATCTATTAATTTTTGTTCCTTTGCATCTATATCACGAGTACCAAATAAGATTACATTTTCCTTTTTTACCTTAGTTCCTTCGTATAAGCAATTTACTAATTTTGAATGTCCATATCCTACTGAAGTTGCTAGTGGCATCCCATGAATATGACCAGAATCACTAATCTCTGGAGTATTCATATCTCCATGGGCATCCATCCATAAGATTCCTACCTCTTTTTCCTTAGATACTCCTGCTATACTACCTATAGCTATCGAGTGATCTCCACCAATAGTTATTGGTATTAAACCATTTTTTACTGCTTTATTTACTTCTACTGCTAATTTCTCACATGTAGAAGCTACTGTATTTACATATTTTTCATTTTTCATTGGAAACTCTTCTTTTTCCCTTACTACTTCTATAACTTCCATCTTTTCCTTATATTTTGGAAATTTCTTCAAAAAATTATCTATGCTAAACTCTAATCCACATCTATTTGCACCAAAATTTAACGGTACTCCTATTAATCTAGTTTTCAAATCTTCACATCCTTTTTTATACAAATTATATTAACTACTAGCTAATAATATTTTTACAGCTTCTACTGATAAATTTACTTCTAAGGCTATATATTTTAATTCTTCATTTGAAAATTCTTTCCCTTCTTTCTTTTTCACCATATTTTTTATATATGATTTTCTTATCTTATCCATATCTAAATCAATTGATTTTATTAAATTAGGATGTTTTGGTAAGATTATGCTTTCACCGGGAACTTCCTCTTGAGGATTTCCAAAATAAATATCAATACCGTTTTCTCTAGCAAACGATAGTTGTGGTTGGATATGTTTTCCTGCACCTGTATATTCTGTTTCTTGTACTACTATGATCTCATCTTCATCCATCTCTTGAGCGATACTAAATGCTGCTGCTAAAGATGTATTCCCAGCTGGTCCTCTCTCTAACCCTTCTAATTGAGCCAGAGATTCAGTCATATAAAATACTTCTCCCTGAGTAATCGTTACATATCTATCCATATATCTTAGTGGTCTAGCTGCCGATCTCGGTACATCTGATCTATCTGGATTGGTTGTAAATGGTATCCCAAATCCTGTATGTCCAGTTGTAAATGATTTTTTATTAAAATCATTATCTGAAGCCATATGTAGTCCTTTTAAATTAACACTTGCTCCTACAACTTTTACTTTATCAGCTCCTACTTTTTGCATCCCTCTAGCAGTTCCTGTTAAGTTTCCACCACCTGCATTTGTACATACTACTACATCAGGATTTTTTCCTGTTTTCTCTTTTATTTGCCCTACTAATTCTGCACCTAATGTCTCTACACCAGCAATTCCAAAAGGTGTATATAAAGAAGCATTAAAGTAACCAGTTTCTTCTAACATATTTAAGAATGAATAAAACAATTCAGGTCCAACTGTTAATTGTACTACTTCTGCACCGTAAGCTTCACATTTTCTTGCTTTTTCTACTATTTCAGGTTGTCCTTTTCCCTTACTATCATAGCACTCTTGTACTATGATACATTTTAATCCCAACATTGCAGCTTGGGAAGCTACTGCAGCACCATAATTTCCAGATGTTGCAGCTATGACACCTTTATATCCTAGTTTTTTTGCATGATAGACTGCTGTTGCAGCTCTACGAGCCTTAAAACTTCCAGAAGGGTTAGCAGCTTCATCTTTCAAAAAGATTCTTGCACCCTTTCCTGTAGGAGCTAACTTTCTAGCTAGATTAGTTAAATTTCTTAGTTCATACATTGGAGTATTTCCTAC
>JAGLEA010000195.1 GCA_023145315.1 Psychrilyobacter sp. | reverse complement strand
TAAATATAGTGTATAATGTGTAAATTATAAATTTAAATGGAGGGAAATAATGATTAATAAAGACCCGTTAAAGGTTTCGAGAATATCAACATTACAAGCAGTGGTTGAATTATACGAAGAGGGAAAACTGTTAGAAGATTTTGCAAGGTTACCTAGGTTGTTATTACCAGGAGACCATACATTTTATGGAGAATCTGTTTATTTAGAAAGAGAGATATTAAAGCAAAGAATTAAAATATTTTTAAATTTTGATATAGAAAAAACAGCTAATATGGAGTTATATGAATTAAAAGAATTTTTAGAAGCTAGATTAGATGGAAAGCAATATCCAAAAGAGTATAGAGGGATTGATAAAGCTATCGAAGTAATAAGAGAGGCTTGTGATCAATGTCCAGAAAGTAAATATTATGCTACAGATTTATGTAGAAACTGTACTGCAAAAAGTTGTTTTAATGCATGTCCTAAAGATGCAATAACATTTAAGAATAATAGAGCAGTTATAGATAATAGAAAATGTATCAATTGTGGATTATGTGCAAAGGCATGTAGATACTCAGCAGTAGTAAAATTACAAAGACCTTGTGAGACTTCTTGTGGTGTAAACGCTATAAAAGCCGACGAAAGAGGGAGAGCAAAAATAGATAGAGATAGATGTGTAAGTTGTGGATCATGTCATATAGCTTGTCCATTTGGAGCAATAGAATCTCCTACTCATCTAATAGATGTAATCTCAAAAATTAAAACTGGAGAAAAAGTAATAGCACTATATGCCCCATCAATTATGACACAATTTGGAACTAATGTTTCAGTTGGTCAATTACACTCATTGTTTAAAGAACTAGGATTTTCAGATTCTATAGCAGTAGCAGAAGGTGCAGACGAAGTAGCAACAGAAGAAGCAGCAGATATGGAAACAAGAAACAAAAAAATGACAACATCTTGTTGCCCTGCATTCTATGAGTATATTCAAAAGCATAAACCAGAGGCAAAAGAATATCTATCTCATGTAGCTTCGCCTATGATGATAATGGCAAATAGAATAAAGGAAGAAGACCCAAATTGTAAATTAGTATTTATAGGACCATGTACGGCAAAGAAAATTGAAGCTAGAAAATATAAAAAAGTAAGTAATGTACTGACTTTCGTAGATGTTGTAGCTTGGTGTGATGCAAAAGAGATAAATTTCTCAAAATTAGAAGAGCAAGAAGTAAGTGGATCATTTGATGGTTGGAACTTTGCTAGAAGTGGTGGAGTAGCTCAAGCAGTAGCTAATAAATGTAGTAAGGAAGTTCAAGTTATCTACATGAATGGAATAAAGGAAGCTAGACAGGCCTTTGCTCAATTTAAAGTAGCAGGACCAGATACTCTACTAGAAGGTATGGGATGTCAAGGTGGATGTTTAGCAGGACCAAGTATAGTTCAAAAACCTGCTGTAACTAGTGCTATGTTAAAAAAGATAAAAAAATAAAAAAATTAAAAGAAGGCTAAAACATTATGTTTTAGCCTTCTTTTAATTTATATGATAATAGGTATAGTATTTTTGTTTTGTGAATTTATATCTTGAATAAACAAAAATTATATAATTCGTTATTTGGGATAAAAAAGTTTAATAGGAGTTTTGTTTTTATAGTTGTGTTATTTTTAATCAAAATGTAATTTTTTAATTATATTGTAAGTTAAAACAGACGGAGATGATTGATTTATTCTTGAAAAAGAGTAAAATATCGGGTATACTAAAAGATGAAGTAAGATATTAAATGCACAAGTGAATATAAAAAGGGGGAAAAATGTCTTGTAAAAATGTTTTTAAGGAAGAAGGATACCAAGAATTAATAGAGTTTATCCAAGGGTTACCAGAAAAGAAAGGTGCATTAATTTCTGTACTGCATAAGGCACAAGAAATATTTGGATATTTGCCAACAGAGATTCAGGAGTTTGTAGCTAAAGAATTAGAGCTTCCATTAGCAAAAATATATGGAGTAGTTACTTTCTATTCATTTTTTACTATGACACCAAAAGGAAAATATCCGATTTCTGTATGTATGGGAACAGCTTGTTTCGTTAGGGGATCAGATAAAGTGTTAAAAGATTTTGAAAATAAATTAGGTATAAAAGCTGGTGAAACATCAGCAGATGGAATTTATTCTATAGATGCACTGAGGTGTGTAGGAGCCTGTGGACTAGCACCAGTAGTATTAATAGGTGATGAAGTATATGGAAAAGATGTAGCTAGAGATATTGAGGGAATGTTAGAAAAACATAAATAAATATATCTTAAAATAAATTAGGGGGAAAGATGTCTAAAAAAATAAAATCAATTGAAGAATTAATGAAAAAGATAGAAGAGTGTAAAGGATTAATTAAAATAAGAAAAAAATGAAATAAAGTAGAAAATTTAATAAAAATAAAAGTCGGAGTTCCTTCAGAGGGAAGTCTAGCTATGGAAAATACAGATATAGTTATAAAAACTATAGTAGATCTAATGGAAGAAAAAGATATAGAAAATATTGGACTATATAAAACAGAATTTTTTGGATATGGAGGAGTATTTCCAAGTTTAGAAATAGAAATACCAACTAAAGGAAAAGTGATTTTTGGAAATGTAGATTCAGAGGAAGCAAAACGATTAGTAGAAAAATATATAGTGGATACAAGTGAAATAGAGATGTTCCTAACAGATAATAATGGAACAAAAAAATGTAATCACTAATTTAGGAGGTTGGTTAATGGCTTATAAGAAGCATGTTCTAGTATGTGGTGGGACAGGATGTATGTCATCAAAAGCAGGGACAATAGCTAAAAATATAGAAAATATATTAGTTGAAAAAGGTATGTCAGATGAAATACAAGTAGTAAAAACAGGTTGTTTTGGATTTTGTGAAAAAGGTCCAATAGTAAAAATAGTACCTGAAAATACATTTTATGTAGAGGTTAAACCTGAAGATGCTGGGAGAATAGTAGAAGAAGACCTTATTAAAGGAGAAAAAATAGAAAATTTATTATTTAAAGATCCAGTAAGTAAAAAAAGAATATCTGATTCAGATCATATGGATTTCTATAAAAAACAACAGAGAATAGCACTTAGAAATTGTGGATTAATTGATCCTGAAAATATAGATGAATACTTTGGAAATAGAGGTTATCAAGCTCTAGGAAAAGTATTAACAGAGATGACTAGTCAAGAAGTAATAGATGAAATGAAACTTTCAGGACTTCGTGGAAGAGGAGGAGGAGGTTTCCCTACAGGTTTAAAATGGCAATTTGCTTTTAACAATGATGCAGATCAAAAATATGTAGTTTGTAATGCTGATGAGGGAGATCCAGGGGCATTTATGGATAGATCTATACTAGAAGGAGATGCTCACTCTGTATTAGAAGCTATGGCAATTTGTGGATATGCTACAGGAGCAACAAAAGGTTTGATATATATCAGAGCAGAATATCCACTAGCGATTAATAGATTAATGATTGCAATGGGACAAGCAAAAGAATATGGAATGTTAGGAGAAAATATACTAAATACAGGATTTGATTTTGATATAGAAATAAAATACGGAGCAGGAGCATTTGTGTGTGGTGAGGAAACTGCATTAATTCACTCTATGGAAGGAGAGAGGGGGGAACCAACTTCTAAACCTCCATTTCCAGCAGAATCAGGATATTGGGGTAAACCTACTAATGTAAATAATGTTGAAACATTAGCAAATATCCCTGAGATAATATTGAATGGTGGTGAATGGTATAGGGGAATAGGAACAGAGGGATCACCTGGAACCAAAGTTTTTGCTCTAGCCGGTAAGATAAATAATGTAGGATTAGTAGAAGTGCCAATGGGAACAACTCTTAGAGAGGTGATTTTCGAGATTGGTGGTGGAATAAGAGATGGAAAGAAATTTAAATCTGTGCAAACAGGAGGACCATCTGGTGGTTGTCTTACGGAAAAAGATTTAGATATTAAAATCGATTTTGATTC
>JAGLEA010000194.1 GCA_023145315.1 Psychrilyobacter sp. | reverse complement strand
TTGAGAGAGTTATCTGAAACAATAAAAGATACTTCTCTATGTGGTCTAGGTCAAACAGCTCCTAATCCAATTTTATCAACATTAAATAACTTTTGGGATGAGTATGTTGCCCACGTTGTAGATAAAAAATGTCCTGCAGGAAAATGTGAAGATCTATTAACTTACTCAATAAATGAAAAATGTATAGGTTGTACAGCTTGTGCTAGAGTATGTCCAGTGAGTTGTATAGATGGAAAGATAAAAGAGATGCATACAATTCATTCTGAGAAATGTATAAAATGTGGAGCATGTTTTGGTAAGTGTAAATTTGGAGCAATAGACATAAAGTAATAAAAAAGGAGATTAACTTATGGAATTAATAAATGTTGTTATAGACAACAAAGCTATAGAAGTACCAAAGGGTGATACGATACTTTCAGCAGCTAATTCACTAGGAATTCATATTCCTACACTTTGTCACCTAAAGATGAGTGGAAATGACTATAAAAATGATTGTGCTTCATGTCGGATATGTGTTGTAGAAGTAGAAGGTAGAAGAAATTTAGCACCATCATGTGCTACCCCTGTAACTGAGGGAATGGTAATCAAAACGAATACTATGAATGTTATGCAAAAAAGAAGAACAATAATGGAATTATTATTATCAGATCACCCTAAAGATTGTTTAGTTTGTTCAAAAAATGGTGAGTGTGAATTACAAGATTTAGCAGTTCAATTAGGAGTAAGAGAAATAAGATTTAAAGGTGAAATGTCGACATATAAATCAGATCATTCTACATCAATAATAAGAGATATGGATAAATGTATTATGTGTAGAAGGTGTGAAACAATGTGTAACTCTGTACAAACAGTAGGAGCATTATCAGGCATAAATAGAGGTTTTGATTCTGTAGTAGCTACAGCATTTGAGCAAAACTTAGAAGAAAGTGTATGTACTTATTGTGGTCAATGTGTAGCTGTGTGTCCAGTCGGAGCTCTACATGAAAATGATCATACATGGAAATTAGTAAAAGATTTGGCAAATACAAAGAAAAAAGTAGTAGTGCAAGTAGCTCCAGCTGTAAGAGTGGCATTAGGAGAGGAATTTGGAGAGGAACCAGGAACTAATGTAGATAAGAAAATGGTAGCTGGTCTAAGAAAATTAGGATTTGATCAAGTATTTGATACTAACTGGGCTGCTGATCTAACAATTATGGAAGAGGCATCTGAGTTGAAGAATAGATTAGAAAGACATCTAGCTGGAGATAAAACTGTGAAATTACCACTTCTAACATCGTGCTGTCCTGCTTGGGTAAACTTCTTTGAGCATAACTACTCTGATATGTTGGATATTCCGTCATCAGCAAAATCTCCTCAACAAATGTTTGGAGCAATTGCTAAGGGAATATGGGCTCCAGAAGAGGGAATAGCTAGAGAAGACCTAATAGTTGTTTCAATAATGCCTTGTTTAGCAAAAAAATATGAAGCCTCAAGAGATGAGTTTAAAGTAGATGGAAACCCAGATGTGGATTATTCTATATCAACTAGAGAACTAGCAAAACTTTTCAAACAAGCTAATATTGATCTAATGAATCTACCTGATGAAGAGTATGATAATCCATTAGGAGAGTCATCAGGAGCAGCAGTTATATTTGGTAGAACTGGTGGTGTAATAGAAGCTGCAACTAGAACTGCATATGAATGGATGACTGGTGAAACTTTAGAAAGTGTTGATTTTAAAGCCTTGAGAGGGTTTGATGGATTTAGGTCTGCAACTGTAAAAGTAGGAGATTTTGATTTAAAAATAGGAATAGCTCATGGACTAGGGGAAGCGAGAAAAATGCTAGATAAGATAAAAGCAGGAGAAGCTGACTATCATGCAATAGAAATTATGGCATGTAAAGGTGGATGTGTAGGAGGTGGAGGACAGCCTTATCATCACGGGGACTTCAGTGTAGTAACTAGAAGAGCTGCTGGATTACAAGGTATAGATGACAATAAAACAATGAGAAAATCTCATGAAAACCCGTATGTGCAATCAATCTATGATAATCACTTAGAAAAACCAATGAGTCATAAAGCACACGAACTACTTCACACAAAATATTTTGCAAAACATAAAATATAATATATTAATTTTATCAGAAAACTTAATTTGAAATATTTTTAAATAAAGGTTATAATTAACTATAAAAAAATATAGGTGGTGTATATTATGACTTTTCATAAATTTATAAAGGAAAAAAGATTAAATTTGAACCTTAGTCAAAATAAGTTTGCAAAATTAATAGGAATTACTCAATCGTATTTTAACAATATTGAAAGGGGGGAATTAAAAAACCCTCCGAGTGATGATGTTCTTGAAAAGATAGCTATGGGATTAAAGTTAAATGAAGAGGAAAATAATTTTTTAATATTCCTAGCAGCTTTTGAAAAGACTCCTCAACTTATTAAAGATGAATTGGAAAAAAAGGATAAAGAAATAAATTTTCTTCGTGGGAATTCATCTATGTCTGAAAACTTTTCTATATCTGTAGATGATCAGATACCAGTTTTTGAGAGAATAAGTGCAGGATTAGGAGTTTTGGGAGAGCAAGAAGTATCTGAATATCTATCTATTCCAGGAGTTAGAAACCATGGAAATATTTTTGCTGTAAATGTTTGGGGTGACTCTATGGAACCAACTATAAAAGACGGATCTATTATTATTGCGAAAAAAGAAGTAGAAGTTCGAAATGGTGATGTAGGAGCTTTCTTTATAAATGATGAAGCTTTTGTAAAAAGGTTAAAAGTTACAGATTCTTATATTGCTTTAATTAGTGATAATCCAAATTATCCCCCTATTTTCATAGGGCCTGGAGAGGATCTAAAAATAGTTGGAAAAGTAGTAAAAGTTCTAAGTGATATATAAAAAAATAAAATGGGGGCACTAGCCCCCATTTTTATATTTCGTTAGTCATTATTCCTAAGATTGTTTCGTCAGTACCACTCATTCCTGTTTGAGCAAGGATACCTATATTCTGAATTGTTTTTTCTACATCTACTCCTACAATCCCTTCACCATCTTGAAAACATTTATGCATTTTCGCTAAGTATACTGAATCAAAAGCAGCATATATTCCTGTGGCAATTTTCATAGCACATGATGCTTTAGCACCGTCACAAATCATTCCAGAAACATTACCTAAAGTATTGGTAATAGCACCTGCTACAACTCGTAACTCTTCTCCCATTACAAATGCCAAAGCCCCACTAACTCCTGCAGATGCACAGATAGCACCACAGTATGCAGAAAGTCTTCCCACATTAGTTTTTATATGTATTGTTGCCAAATGAGAAAATGCTAATCCCCGAATAGTCTCCTCATAAGTTAGATCATTATCAGAACAATATTGGATTAAAGGTAGAGATGCTGTCATACCTTGGTTACCACTTCCACTAGTAGTCATTACTGGTAGTGGACATCCTGCCATTCTAGCATCTGAACCTGCTGATGCAAAACTAGCGCTTCTATTTTTTTGATCATCACCATAAATTCCTTTTTCTACATTTTCTTTTATCATAGCTCCTACATTGACACCATAATTTTGGCTCAATCCCTCTACAGCTATTTTTGAATTATACTCAATAACTTTTTTAAATATACTTTCTATTTTTGAAATTTCTACTGTTTTAGCAAAGTTATAGATTCCTTCTATAGTTAATATATCTCTTTCTTCTGCTGTGGTACTAAAAGTTGTATCGTTACAAGCTCTATTTATTATTACTTCACCATTTTTTTCTATCATAGTTATATTAGTATGAAGATGTTTAATTTCGACTATGACATTATTTTCTCCACTAATCACTTTGATTTTTGCATATAATTTAACATCAGTTTTCTCATGAATAACATTTATTCTTTTTTCTAAAATAAATTTCTGAACTTCTTTTAGTTGCTCTTTTGTTACATTACTAATAACTAGGAGCTCTTTAGAAGCATCTCCAGCTATTGCTCCCATTGCAGTAGAAACTTCTATTCCTACCATTCCACCACTATTAGGAACTTTTACACTTTTAACATTTTTTATCATATTTCCCGATACATAAACATCTATTTTTTCAGGTTTCTCACCTAATAATTCTACTGCTTTTGCAGCTACATAAGCTAAAGCGATAGGTTCTGTACAACCCTCAGCAGCTACTATTTCTTCATTTAATATATTTATTACTTTCTTAACATCCATGATTACCTCCAAAAT